>DASRXO010000122.1:0-3809 GCA_035654095.1 Telluria sp. | reverse complement strand
TCGACAAATTCGCGCTTGAGAACAAGCGCCAGCCGACCGACGACGAGGCGGCCAAGATCCGCACCTGGGTGCTGCAGAACGTGCGCGGCACGGTGCAGGCCGACATCCTGAAAGAAGACCAGGGCCAGAACACCTGCATCTTCTCGACCGAGTTTTCGCTGAAGGTGATGGGCGACATCCAGGAGTATTTCGTGCACCATCAGGTGCGCAATTTCTACTCGGTGTCGATCTCCGGCTACCACATCGCCGAAGCGGGCGCGAACCCGATCTCGCAGCTCGCGTTCACGCTGTCGAACGGCTTCACCTTTGTCGAAGCCTACCTCGCGCGCGGCATGCACATCGACGATTTCGCGCCCAACCTGTCGTTCTTCTTCTCGAACGGGATGGATCCCGAGTACACGGTGCTGGGCCGCGTGGCGCGCCGCCTGTGGGCGGTGGCGATGCGCGACAAGTACGGCGCCAACGACCGTTCGCAAAAGCTCAAGTACCACGTCCAGACCTCGGGCCGTTCGCTGCACGCGCAGGAAATCGACTTCAACGACATCCGCACCACGCTGCAGGCGCTGATCGCGATCTACGACAACTGCAATTCGCTGCACACCAACGCCTACGACGAGGCGATCACCACACCGACCGACGAGTCGGTGCGGCGCGCGCTGGCGATCCAGCTGATCATCAACCGCGAGTGGGGCCTGGCCAAGAACGAGAACCCGAACCAGGGCTCGTTCATCATCGAAGAGCTGACCGACCTGGTGGAAGAAGCGGTGCTGCAGGAGTTCGAGCGCATCGCCGAGCGCGGCGGCGTGCTCGGTGCGATGGAGACCGGCTACCAGCGCGGCAAGATCCAGGAAGAGTCGATGCTGTACGAACACCAGAAGCACGACGGCACGCTGCCGATCATCGGCGTGAACACCTTCCGCAATCCGAAGGCGACCGGGGTGGCGCAGAAGATCGAGCTGGCGCGGTCGACCGACGACGAAAAGCAGTCGCAGCTCACGCGCCTGGCCGAGTTCCAGCAGCGCCACGCAGCCGAAGCGCCGCGCGCGCTGGCGGCCCTGCAGCAAGCCGCGATCGACAACGCCAACGTGTTCGACAAGCTGATGGACGCGGTGCGCGTCTGCTCGCTCGGCCAGATCACCACCGCGCTGTTCGAGGTGGGCGGGCAGTACCGCCGCAATATGTAGGGTGGGTATGGCGAGAGCCATGCCCACGCGGCGATACCGGACGCGTATCACCGCGTGGGCACGGTGAACCGTACCCACCCTACTCGCTGCAGCTGGGCGTCCTCGTTTTCTTGCGCACGTCGAGCGTGGTGCGCAGCGCCGCCACCAGCTCCTGGAACTCGGGCTTGGCCAAATGCTGCACCTCGTCGAAGGCGATCAGGATCTTGCCCTTCGACGCGGCCACGACCGTGTCGACCAACTCGGGCAGGCTTGCAACGGCGCCTGGTTGGCCGGCGATTTGGCGTTGAACTCGGCCTCCGTGGTAATTACAATGATTTATTGTAATCGATGGTAATCGCGATATCAAACGGGGCAAGGACCTGTCGTGGCGCCCTCCAGCAGCACCGGCTGCCACAGCACCTGCAGCGCCGCCGGCGGCGTGCCGGCCACCAGTGCCGACAGCATCTCGATCATCTTGCCGCCGGCCTGGCTGGCTTCGGGCTGGTCGACGGTGGTGACGTTGGCGCCGACCAGGCTGTCCTCGATGCCGCCCCAGACGATCACCGACATCTCCTTGCCGACCGCGACGCCGGCATCGAGCAAGGCGCGCACCGTGCCGACCCCGGACAGGTGGTTATCGACGATCACCGCGGTCGGCCGCGGCGCACAGGCCAACAGCTGCTGCATGGCCTGATAGCCGGTGCGGCGGTCGAGCGTGTTGTCGACCAAATGGCGCGGATCGACCGCCAGCCCGGCCTTGTCCATGCAGGCGACAAAGCTGTCCTTGCGCTGGCGCGCGAAATTGAATTCGAGCGGCGCGCTGATCAAGGCGATGCGGCGGTGGCCGAGACCGAGCAGGCGTTCGGTGGCCATCCGGATCCCGGCCTCGTTGTCGTAATCGAACCAGGCGTAGGGCTGTCTCAGCTCGGTGCGGCCGTGCGCGACAAACGGGAAGCCCTGCTTGACCAGGTAGGCGATGCGCTCGTCGTGCACCAGCGTGCGGCTGACCACCAGGCCGTCGACGCGCCGTCCGCGCACCATCTGCTCGTACGAGGGCAGCTCGTTTTGCGGCGAGACCGGCGCGATGATCAGGTTCATCTTGCTCTTCTCGAGCGCGGCCGACATGCCGCCCACCACGCCGAGGAACATCGGATCACCGAGGTCGCTGGGCAGCAGCGGGTAGATGATCCCGAACACATTGGTGCGCCCCACCGCGAGGCTGCGCGCCATCGGATTGGCTTCGTAGCCGGCTTCCTTGGCCGCGGCCAGCACCCGCTCGCGCGTATTCTCGCTAACCTCGGGGTAGCCGTTCAACGCACGGCTGACCGTGGTCTTCGATATCCCGAGGGTGCGGGCGAGGCTCTTTAGATTGGTGCTCATGACTGTCGATTATATCAATCCGGCTGCGCCGCCTGGTCCACCTGGCGCTTGAAGAAGAACAGCATCGCCAGCACCAGCGTGATCGGCACCAGCGTCAGATAGAACGCGAAATGGCCGCTGAAATTGCCGAACACGTAGCCGGTGATCAGCGAGCCGGTGGTGCCGCCCAGCGCCGAGAAGATCACCAGCAGGCCGGTCATCGCCGAGTGCTGGTTCTTCGGCAAAGAGCTGAGCATGACCGAGTTGATGCCGGGGTAGATCGGCGCCATGAACAGGCCGATCAGCGGAAACAGGAAAGTCGCCAGCGGTGCGCTGGACCAGCTGATGGACGGATCGGCCACCACATCGTGGGTGAGCGGCAGCGCCAGCAGCACCACCGCGGCCATGCCCAGCACGCAGGCGTTCATCACCGGGTACCAGTTCAATTTGCGCATCACGACGCCGGCGCCCAGCCGCCCAAGCGCGAGGCAGGCCGCGAAGATGCTGGTCACTTCGACGCTCATCGCCGCCGGCAGTTTCAGGATCTCGTTGTTAAAGGTCGGCAGCCAGGTGCCCACGCTCTGCTCGATCAGCACGTACAGGAAGGCGGTGATCACGAACACGCACACCAGCGGCTTGAAGAACAGCTTGAGCATGGCGGTGAAGTCTTCGACCCGGCTGCGGCCGGCCGGCAGTTGTGCGGTGCGCTCGTCGAACGGGGTCGAGAGCACCAGCACGAAGGTGAACGCGCACAGGCCGGCCAGCACCCAGTACACATGCAGCCAGCTGTGCGACTTGGGGTTCGAGGAGTCGATGAAGTAGCCGAAGATCCAGTAGGCGCTCAACACGCCGAGCATGAAGAAGCCTTCGAGCGTGTTCATGATGCTGGCGTGGTGGCGGCGGTCGGTGGCGATCAGGCCGAGCGTCGAATACACCGACACCTTGACCAGCGCGAACGACACGCCCACGCACAGGAACAGCAGCTTGGTGGTCAGGAAGGCCGGCAGCAGCGGCATCGCGACGCTGGCCGCGCACACCAGCGCCAGCCCGGCCAGCATCGCATTCTTGTAGCCGATGCGGGGAAGGAAGGACGCCACCAAAAACGACACGATCGCGATCGGCAGATCCTTGAAGCCTTCGAGCACGCTGGCGCTCGACTTGCTGACGTCGTAGTTGCCGATGATTTGCAGGATCACGGTGCCTACGCTGTTCAGCAGGATCGCGAATACAAAATAGATCAAGAATAGGGCAAGCAAGATGCGCTGGTTTTTCACACTGTCTCCTGTG
>DASRXO010000121.1:0-8407 GCA_035654095.1 Telluria sp. | reverse complement strand
GTTCGAAGATCGCCTGCACCTGCGCCACCACGTTCGGATCGGTGACCAGCAGCCCGGTCTCGTGGATGTGGGTGAACGAGCGCCAGTCGAAGTTCTGGCTGCCGATGTAGGCCGCCTTGCGGTCGACCGCCAGGTACTTGGCGTGGATGATGCCGTTGCCGGTCAACCTGGAATAATCGAGGATCCGCAGCTCGAGGTTGGGAATCCGCCGCAGGCGCTCCAGCGTGGCCGGGTCGGACAGGCCGACGCCCTTAGCGTCGAGCAGGAAGCGGATCTTCACGCCGCGCCGGCCCGCCGCTTCGAGCTTGGCGAGCACGCCGTCGAACGGGGCGCCGGCCTTGCTGGCGGCGTAGAACTGGCCCAGCACGATCTCGGCGCGGGCGCCGTCGAACAGCTGCGACCACACCGTCACCGGATCGCGCAGATCATTGGTCGGCAGCGCGGTCTCGACCGGCACGGTGTGCACCAGCTCGTAGCCGGGGATGACGAAATCGGCATGCGCGAGCGGCGCCAGGCCGCACAGCGCGAGCAGCGCGCACGGCACGAGGCGGCGCATCACTTGACTCTTTCGATGCGCTTGGCCGATGCCGCGCTGCCGGCCGGCGCGCCGGCGCGGTCGCGCTTGACGAGGTAGTCGACGAAGGCGTCGAGGTCGCGGATCTGGGTGTCGAGCGGCTTGGCGGCCGCGCGGAAGAGCGGGAAGTTGTCGCCGCCTTCGGCCAGGAAGTTGTTGGCGGCGATGCGGTAGGTCTTGGCCTCGTCGATCGGCACGCCGTTCAACATCATGCTGCCGGGGACCACGCGCTGGCCCGGCGCCTGCGCCATATTCCAGCGGTAGCTGAAGCCTTGCGAGATCTGCAGCACCGACGTCGACGCCGCCGCCGGACGCAGCCATTGCTGTTCGAGCAGCGTGCGCAGCTGGGCGCCGCTCAGGTCCATCAGCACCAGGGTGTTGTTGAAAGGAAGTACCACCTGGGCGTTGCCGAAGCTCGCCGTCAGCGACTCGGCAACGTCGAGGTCGCTTCGCATGCCGCCGCTGTTCATGAAGCCGATCTGGGCGCCCAGCGCGCGCGTGGCGTCGAGCACGCCGTCGGCGATCAAGTCGCCCAGCGGCGATTCGCCGGCGTCGCTGGCCTTGCGCACCACGCTGCGCAGCGCGACCCGCGCCACCGGCCGCTCGAGCGCCGCCGCACTGCGCGCGCGCACCGTCGCGAGGTAGGCTGCGAGCCTGGTGTCGGGCGGATAGACGCCGGCCTGCATCACCACATTCGCGGCGGCCACGTCCCGCAGCGCGCCGCTGGCGGGGTCGATCGTCAAATGGATGCGCGTGAGCACGTGGCCCGCGGTCTCGGCCTGGGTGATGGTGCGCCCGTCGACCCGGCAGACGAAATTGGTGTGGGTGTGGCCGCTGATCACGAGGCGGACCGCCGGATCGAGCCGCTTGGCGATCGCGACCACCGGTCCCTTGAGCTCGCTGCAATTGCTTTCGTCGAACGCTTCCCTGGTGCGGCCGCCCTCGTGGATCAGCACCACGAACACGGTCGCCCCTTCGGCGCGCATGGCGGGAATGGCGCGGTTGATGGCGTCGGCCTCGTCGATGAAGGTCAGGCCGGCGATGCCGGAGGCCAGCACCATCGCGGCGGTGTCCTTGAGCACCGCGCCGACGAAGCCGATCTTGACGCCCTTCACCGTTTCGATGCGGTAGGCCGGCAGGAAGGCTTGGCCGGTCGCGTTGTCGATCACGTTGGCCGCAAGGTAGCTGAAGTCGGCGCCGCCGAAGCTGGGCTCCAGCTTGCAGGCCTTGTCGGGGCGCGGCGAGGCGCAGCCGCCGTGCAACTGGCGCAGCAGTTCGGGACGGCCGGCGTCGAATTCGTGGTTGCCCACCGAGCTCAGGTGCATGCCCAGCATGTTCAGCGCCGCGATGCTCGGCTCGTCGGCCCACATCGAGGACATCGCCGGACTGGCGCCGACCAGGTCGCCGGCGCCGACCAGCAGCAGCTCGCGGTCGTCCTTGCGCCAGGCTTGCAGCGCGGCGCCGATCACGTCGATGCCGCCCGCCTGCACCGTGGGCGCACTGCCGTCCTTCAAGGTGTAGCTGAATTTGCTCGCTTCGAGGTGGCCGTGGAAATCGTTCAGCGCAACCAGTTGGACGTCGATCGGGGGCGCCGGTGCGCGCGTGGCGCAACCGGCCAGGGCCAATGCCAGGCCAATCGAGGAAAGAAGGGGACGGAGCGTCATGGAATGTAAATACTTTCAGAGGCGGACGTAAAAACAGGCCCGAAGGCCTGTCGAATTATTGCATGCTCATGCTGCCCGCGGACACAGGAACGTCGCCGCGGGCAGGCTTGCCGTCTTAGAAGTCCATCGACAAGGTCGCCGACACGAAGCGCGGCGCACCGAGGTAGTAGAACACGGTGCTGGCGCTGATGCCCGGCAGGGCAACGGCGTTACGCACGCTCTGCGACGACGGATTGCGGTACTGCTTGTTGGTGATGTTGCTGATGTTGAAGTTCAGCTTCGGACGCTTGATCACGCCGAAGTTCGGCAGCGTGTAACCGCCGTCGATATCGAACGTGGTGTAGCCCGGAACTTCTTCGTCGTTCGCCAGCGTCGCCCACTGGCTCGAGGTGGCCTTGGCCTTGGCGCGCGCCCAGAACGAACCTACCTGGTACTCGGCCGAGACGCTGGCCTTGTTTTTCGGGGTCAGCACGAACGCGTTGCCGGTGGTCTTCAGCGTGGCGGTGGCGCTCACGACGATGTCGCTGCGGATTTCGCTTTTGCTGTAGCCATACGAACCGTAGAACGACCAGCCGTTGATCGGGGTGTTACCCAGTTCGATCTCGAAGCCCTGGTTACGCACCTTGCCGACGTTGGTCAGGGTGCTGACCGCGGTGATCGGATTGAAGGCGGTGGCCTGGCGGTCGCGGAAGTCGATCGAGTAGGCGGTCAAGGAACCGATCCACTTGTCGTCCTGGTGACGATAGCCGACGTCGAGGTTGTACGAGATCTCGGGCTTGACGTCTTCGATCAGCTGCGCCACGCCATTCACGATCGCGACGTTCGAGCCGGTGGTGGCGAACACGAAGTTCGGCGGCGCCTTCATGTTCTTGGCGAGCGAGGCGAACAGCTGGTCGTCGTTGGTGATGCGGTAGCGCGCGCCCAGCTGCGGCAGCACATCGTGGTATTTTTTCTCGATGCGGTAGGTGGTGCCCGAGTTAGTGCCTTCGTTCGCGTTGTTGGTGAAGTCGCGGTCGACGAACGGGGTGCGGACACCGACGTTCAGGGTCAGCCTGTCGTTCATCAACACCATGGTGTCTTGCAGGAAGGCCTGGTAGGCGGTCGAGATCGTCAGCCAGTCGCGCGATTCGAACGGGCTACCGTCGGGACGCAGGATCTGGCCATTCTTCAGCCAGTAGTCGACCGGCGAGCCGTCGGGGTTGACCGCCACCGCAGGGCCGGTTTGACGGTGCTGCGCGCGCTCGTACCAGAAGCCGCCGAGAATCGAGTGGTCGCCGACCTGGTAGGTCAGCGAAGACGTGATACCAGGACGGTTGGTGCGCGTGACGCTGGAGTTCGACACGATCACGGTGTCGAGCGTGTCGCCGTCGCCGTTCAGGTCGGTAGCCGCGCCGAGCTTGCCGGTCGCTACGTTCAGGAAGCCGGTTTCCGACAGGGCGCGCTGTTGCACGCCGCCGGTGCCGTAGCCCCACCAGTAGTAAGGCAGGATCTTCAGGTCGAGGTTTTCATTCAGGCGGAACTTGGCGGTGGCCGAAGCGATCGCGTTTTTGAACGGGTTGGTCGCCAGCTGGTAGTACTGCGGCGTCGGACCGGTTTCCTTCTGCACGGTGCCCTTGCCCGGGGTCAGGTGACCGGGGGTGAAGGTGTTCGAGAAGTCGTAGTAGTAGCCGTTCTTGGCGATGTCGGCCAGGCTGATGCTGTTGATGTTGTTGTTCAGCGCCTCGTTATACAGCACGGTGGCGTGAATGAAGTTGAAGCGGTCCCAGTCGTAGTTCGCACCGGCGTCGACGTGGTCGCGCTTGCCGCCGCCCAGGCCTTTCCACTTGTCGGCCTGGGCATGCGAGGCCGAGATGAAGAACTTCGACCGCTTGTCGTCGAGCAGGCCGGTGTCGTAGCGCACGAAGGTCTTGTACATGTTCAGCTGGCCGAACGTTTGCATGATGCGCACGCGCTGCACTTTTTCCGGATCGCAGGTGGTGATGCCGAAGTTGCCGCCGGTCGCGCCCACTTGCGGCGAATCGACGTCGGTCGAGCCCTGGGTCACGAATTCGGAGCAGGTGTTTTCCTGGTCAACGTATTCCTGCGGGAACACCGAGAAGCTGCCCGAGTCGTTGACCGGCACGCCGTTGATGGTCGCGCCGATCTGGTCGCTGTTGAAGCCGCGCAGGGTCATGCCGCCGCCGAACAGGCCGGTCGCGTCGTAGTTGTAGCTGTTCACCGCCGGCAACATTTCCAATGCCTGGTAGGCGTTCCCCGTCGGGCGTTGCTTCTCCAGTTCTTCCGCAGTGATGGTCGAACGCGCTTTGGGCGCGTCTTCGTTCACCATCAGGCCCATACCGATTTTTTTGCCGGTAATGACAACTTCAGCCTTCGGCGCAGCCGCGTCGGACGACGCGGTCTGGGCAAAGGCCGCGCTCGCGCACGCCAGTTGGCATGCCAGAGCGATCAGGCTCAGGCGCAACTTGGGTTGTTGATTAAAAACGGATTGCATTAAGAACTCCCTTAGAGTGTTATTGTAAAAGCGACAACGGCAAGCTTTCAACTTGCGGTAATAGTTGTGGCAAACTCGGCAATCAATCTGCCGGTATTGCAAGTTTATGAGACCGATATGACCGACTCGTGACATCCAAATTCACCCACCGCGCCACACTGCGAACAGACTTGCAAGCATGACTTTTTGACTCGTTCTTACTATGCATGAAGGCCGTCAGGGAAGACAAATACCGTTTCTTTTCTTTATTTATATGAATTTCATATAATTCAGCAAAAAAATGTCTGTACATAAGGCTGAAAACGTCCTTACTCGTCGGTAATGACATCTGGCGAAATTATAAGGGAGACATTTTTTCGTGAAATTCTTTCATGCAAAATTTCCGACAAAAGTTTGGGGCATCACGCATATGTGTAGCGGCCTGACCACACACATGCTGCAGAGGAAGGTTTTGGTCTGAGGGTGGTATGGATCCGGCGAGGCTTTGCTCGCCGGGATGGGGAATTCAGCGTTTGGCGTCGAGGGCCGCGATATCGGCCTCGAATTTGACGAAGCGGGCATCCAGCTGCGTGGTCAGCCGTTGTTTATCCGCATCGGGGAGGAAGGAGTAGCGCACCGCGTTGTAGGACAGCTTCTTGACCTCGGCATAGCCGGGCTTGTAGCGGCTGGCGAACAGCATGTATTCATTGGCCAGGTTGTGGCGCGTGACGCCGGCGTCGTCGGTCGAGATCACGAACGGCACGCCATACTTGCGGTACAGGGTCACCGGATGGTTCTCGCCCTGGATGCCGTTGATGAAGGCATTGCTGGTCAGGTTGATTTCGACCGGGATGTCCTGTTCGCGCATGGTCTTCAGGATGCCCAGCACGTTCGATTCGTGCGCCAGGTCGATGCCGTGGCCAATGCGGTTGGCCCCGGCCACCGCCAGTGCCTGGTCGATGTGGAATTTCAGGCCCTCCGGCGGCACGTCGCCCAGCGCCAGTTCGCCGGCGTGCAGCGCGACCTTGACCTTCGGATACTGGGTCTTCAGGAAGTGGAACATCTTCATGTGCAGGCTGTAGTCGCGCATCGACACCATCTGGCTTTCCTGGCCGACGATATTGACGCCCACCACCAGCTCGCTCTGGCTGGCGGCCTTGAACCCCGCCACCATCGACGAAAATACCTGCGAGGGCGCCAGCAGGCGCAGCACGTAGGCCTGGTAGCGCATGGTGAAGTTGGCGTCGTCGACGCCGGCCGCCGCCTCCTTGATCTTGGCGAGGTAGTCGGCGATGTTCTGCTTGAAGCCGGGATCCTGGTCGAGCGCGGCCATCCAGGTGCGCATCAGCTCGGTGAAGGCGGCATCGTCGGCGCCCAGCTGCCAGGCCTTGGCGTCGAACTCGGCGTTCTGGGTGAACGGCGCGAGCTTGAACATGGTCTCGATGTAGCTGACGTTTTCCTGCAGCGCGCGCTTCTTGAGCTCGAGCAGGCCCTCGTTGAAATTGGCGTTCGAGACCGGGCCGAAGAAGCCGAAGGTCTGGAAGAACTGGCGGTCCGGCGGCGGCTGGATCGCGCCGTGGTTGGCGAAGTCCTTGCTCGACCAGCGCTGCAGCAGCTCGCGGAAGGTGAAATCGTCGGCATACACCTCGCTGGCCGACAGGCAGCTGCGCTCGGCCGCCGGCTTGGCGCGCTGGGCGTCGATCACCGCCTTGGCGGTCTCGATCCGGTAGGTGTGCATATTCACGCACAGGCCCTGGCGGTCGAGGAAGTCGAGGTACTGCTCGGCGTAGATCGCGCCCGAATAATGGTGGTGCAGGTCGCCGCCCTTGGGCATCTGCGAGAAGAACATGGTCAGCTCGGCCAGTTTCGGCTCCGGGCCGGCGATCAGGGCCGCCAGGTGACGCGCGGTGGCCGCCTCGTTGACCTTGGGCGACGGCGCCTTGGCGTGGCCGTGCTGGGCGGCACCGGCCAGTGCCAGCGCGATCATCAAGCCGCTCAGTGTCTTCTGCATGGATGGTTCTCTCAAGTGGTGGATGGGACGCTTGGACTTGCGCGCTACTGTATAGCCTTCATGCACTGTTTGCAACATCGACCAGGCCGTCGTTTTCCTGTGCACAGTTTGATGTTTTCGTATGTTGCTTTTGAGCAGCATTGCCGCGCATTGGTATAATATGACGAACGCGGGTGCGCGCCAGACACCCGTGATGGTGCATTTCGTCTATTTTGCGGGGCTTTTATTTCATGCCGAACGTCAAGGTTCTCAGTCCGGAGCTTTACAATGCAGTCCGAAGGGATGTGTCCAAGCACATCAAGAAGAAACTGCGCGGCATGGAGATCGACGTCACCGACCTGGAGCTGCATAATTCCACGCTGACCAAGACCTTGCGCGCCTACGTGACGCTGAGCCGCACCACCAACCTGAAAGCGCTGTACCTGGCCGAACAAATGATTTGCAAGGAGCTCCAGCAGGAATTCGGCATGCGGCCCCATGCGTTCTACTGGCGCTACCTGCCGGAAGAAAAAACCGACGAGATTCCCGCCGCCCCAACACCCGCCACCCCTTGAACCGAAGCGCCATGGCCAGTCAAAAAATTCTTGTAGTCGATGATTCAATGTCGCAGCGCCTGCTGTTGAACGCACTGCTGACCAAGGAAGGCCATCGGGTCATCATGGCCAACGATGGCGAGGAAGCGGTCGCCAAGGCCAAGAGCGAACTGCCGGACCTGATCATCATGGACATCGTGATGCCCGGCCTGAACGGCTTCCAGGCCACGCGCGCCATCACCAACGACGAGACCACCTGGCATATTCCGGTCATCCTGCTGACCAGCAAGGACATGGATTCGGACCGCATCTGGGCCCTGCGCCAGGGCGCGACCGCCTTCCTCAACAAGCCGCTCGACCACGTCGCGCTGCTCAACCTGATCAACACCCTGGCCTGAGTCTTAGGGCGCCGGCGTGCGCCGGTGCACCTCGCGCCCGCCCGCGTAGGTGGCCAGCACCGCGCGATCGTCGCCCAGCAGCGCCAGCGCAAACAACAACTCCTCCAACTGCCCGCAGTGCGCGGTGCGGCGCGCCAGCAAGGGCGTGGCGCGCGGGTCGAGCACGATGAAATCGGCTTCCGTCCCCGGCGCGAAATTGCCGATCGTTCCCTCCAACTGCATGGCGCGCGCCGCGCCCAGCGTGGCCAGGTAGAACATGCGCAGCGCCGGCAGGTAGCTGCCCTTCAGGCGCGCCACTTTGTAGGCTTCGTTCATCGTCTGCAGCATCGAGAACGAGGTGCCGCCGCCGACGTCGGTGGCCAGCGACAGCGGCACCCCGGCCGCATCGGCGCGTTCGAAATCGAATAGCCCGCTGCCGAGGAACAGGTTGGAGGTCGGGCACACCGCGGCCGCCGCCTGGGTCTCGGCCATGCGCGCGAAGTCGGCGTCGTCGAGCCAGATGCAGTGGCCCAGCATCGCGCGCGGACGCAGCAGGCCGTAGCGGTCGTACACGTCGAGGTAGCTGCGCGCCGCCGGGAACAGCGCCTTGACCCAGTTGCACTCTTCCCTGTTTTCCGACACGTGGGTCTGGATGTAGGTGTCCGGGTAGGCCGCGGCCAGTTCGCCGGCCAGCCGCAGCTGCGCCTCGCTCGAGGTGGGCGCGAAGCGCGGCGTGATCGCGTACAGCGCGCGGCCGCGCTTGTGCCATTTCTTGATC
>DASRXO010000120.1:0-3596 GCA_035654095.1 Telluria sp. | reverse complement strand
CTGAAATGGCCCAACGACCTGCTCAAGGACGGCGACAAGCTGGCCGGCATCCTGATCGAAACCCAGGCCGCGGCCGACGGCGCGACCTGGGCGGTGATCGGCATCGGCCTGAACCTGCGCATGCCCGACGAACTCGAAGCGCGCATCGGCCGCACGGTGGCCGCCGCGCCATGGCTGGCGCAGATGGACCGCAACGCCCTGATGGCGGCGCTGGCGGACGGCCTGGCCGATGCCTTGCGCAGCTTCGAACACGCCGGCTTCGGCGCCTTCAGCGCGCGCTGGAACCGGCTGCACGCCTACCAGGGCGACACGGTAAGCATCATCGACCGCGGCGCGCTGCTGTACCAGGGCGTGGCGGCCGGCGTGGACGACAGCGGCCGCCTGCTGCTCGACACCGCCGCCGGGCGCATCGCGGTGCTGGCCGGCGACGTTTCGCTGCGCGTGAAGGAGGACTGAACATGCTGCTCTTGATCGACGCGGGCAACACCCGCATCAAATGGGCGCTGGCCGACGATGGCGCGGCGCCCGGCGTGTGGACCGAACAGGGCGCGGCCGACCACGCGCAGCTGAACCACCTGCCGGCGCACTGGCAGGGCAAGCAGGTCACGCGCGCGATCGTCTCGAACGTGGCCGGCGTCAAGATTCGCGACCAGCTGCAGCTGATGCTGCCGACCACCGCGATCAGCTGGTTCGTCTCGGCGCCCGAACTGGCCGGCATGCGCAACCGCTACCGCAACCCGGCGCAGCTGGGCAGCGACCGCTTCGCCGCGGCGCTCGGCGCGCGCGCGCTGGAACCGGGCAAGGCGCTGGTGGTGGCCACCTGCGGCACCGCCACCACCATCGACGCGGTCAGCGCCGGCGGCGAATTTTTGGGCGGGATGATCCTGCCGGGACTGGGCCTGATGGCCAGTTCGCTGGCGCGCCATACCGCGCAGCTGCCGCGGGTGGCTACCGGTAGCGCGCCGCCGGCGGGATTCGCCGACAACACCGACGACGCGATCCGGTCGGGCTGCCTGGCGGCGCAGGCCGGCGCGATCGAACGCGCCTGCGCGCTGCATCGCGCCGAGCGCTGCATCATATCCGGCGGGGCCGCGCGCTACATCGCGCCCTCGCTGTCCGTGCCGCACCGGATGACCGATAATATCGTCCTGGTCGGCCTGCACGCCACCGCCACCATAACGGGATAGCCTGTGCTGAAGTTTATCTTTTGGTCCCTGCTGTGCATCAACGGCGCCCTGCTCGCTTATGGCCAGGGCTACCTCGGTACGTTCAAGGGCAACGAGCGCGAGCCGGCGCGCATCAAGAACCAGCTCAATCCCGACAAGCTGGCGCTGGTCACGGCGGACAAGGCGAATGCCGCGGCGCTCACGGCGCTCGACGCGGCCAAGCCGGCGGCGGCGCCGGTCGCCTGCGTCGAAATCGGCAGCTTCTCGGCGGCCGAGGCGCGCCGCTTCGAGGTCAAACTCGAAGAGCTCGCGCTGGGCGAGCGCCAGACCCGCCAGAACGTCGCGTCGCAGGACCTCACCAGCCATATCGTCTACATTCCGCCGCTGGGCAGCAAGGACGCGGCCGACAAGAAGGCGGCGGAACTCAAGAACCTCGGGGTGACCAACTACTTCATCATGTCGGACAACTCGCCGATGAAGTGGGGGATTTCGCTGGGCGTGTTCAAGTCGGAGGCGGCGGCGCAGACGCTGCTGGCCGCGCTCAACAAACAGGGCGTGCATAGCGCCCGCATCACCGGGCGCGGCGCGCCGACCAACAAGCTGGCCTACCAGTTCCGCAATATCGACACCGGCATCAAGGCGCAGCTCGACGAGATCAAGCTGAGTTTCCCGATGCAGGAAGAACGCGACTGCAAATAGTGCAACCGCGTGGGCACGGTGAACCGTACCCACCCTACCGATGCGCCGCGATCCCGAAGTTGTAGGGTGGGTACGGGTTTATCGTGCCCACGCGGATCCGCGTCAGCGCTTGACCACGATCGGCTTGATGCTGAGCGACACCGGCAGTGCCTGCGCCGCCTGGCTGGCTTGCGCGCGCGTGGCGAACGGGCCGCTGAACAGGCGGTGCACCGCACCCGACTGCACCACTTCCAGCGTCGCCAGCGCGCCGCCATACTGCATCAGGCGCTTGCGCACTTCGGCCGCCTTGTCGGCGCGGCTGAAGGAACCCAGTTGCAGGTAGTAGCCGCCTTTCGGCGCCTCCGGCTGTTCCAGCGGCGCCGCGGCCGGCACGCCCTCGCCTTCATCGTCCGCGCGGTCTTCCAGCATCAGCGCGGCGATGCGCGGCTCGACGCTCGGCCGCGCCGGCGCGGGCGCCGCTTCCGGCTGCGGCGCATTGCGGCGCACGCTGGCGATCTTGCCGGCGTCGCCCGGCAGGATGCGTTCGAGTTCGACCTCGTGACTGCCCTTGCCCAGCAGCCCAAGCTTGAGCGCCGCGGTGTACGACACGTCGACGATGCGGTTCGAGTGGAAGGGTCCGCGGTCGTTGATCCGCACCACCACGCTGTTGCCGTTGCCGAGGTTGGTGATCCGCGCGTAGGAAGGAATCGGCAGGGTCGGATGCGCGGCCGTCATCTTGTACATGTCGTACAGTTCCCCGGACGAGGTGCGCTGGCCATGGAATTTCTTGCCGTACCAACTGGCCACCCCGCGCTGCACGAACGGCTCGTCGTTCAGCGTCGGCGTGTAGGTCTGGCCGAACACCACATACGGCTTGTTCGCGCCTTTCGCATACGGCTCGGCCTTGACCTCGGCGTCCGGCACCGCGGCCAGGTTGGGCGGCGGATTCTCGCCCGGCCCGTCATCCTGGTAGTAGCCGCCGCGCCCCGATCCCGCGGGCGGCAGCGCCGGCAGGTCGGTAGCGATTTTCGGATGGCTGGCCGATGGCGAATCCGGTCCGGGCATCGGCGACATCGTGCGATGCGGCTGCTGGGTCACGCTGCCGCAGGCGGCCAGCAGCGCCAGCACCATGGCCGCCGGGAGAAACCTCAGTACGGCCATGGCGCCCTCCTTCATCAGGTTTGGACCAGCTTGCGGTGACGCTGCACGCTCATCAGAATGCCGGCGCCCAGGCCCAGCGTGATCAGGGCGGTGCCGCCGTAACTCATGAACGGCAGCGGCACGCCGACCACCGGCAGGATGCCGCTCACCATGCCCATGTTGACGAAGGCGTAAGTGAAGAAAATCATGGTGATCGCGCCGGCCAGCAGGCGCGTGAACAGGCTCGGGGCATTCGCCGCGATCATCAGCCCGCGCCCGATCAGCAGCAGGTAGAGGAACAGCAGGAACAGGATCCCGATCAGCCCGAACTCCTCCGAATAGACCGAGAAAATGAAGTCGGTGGTGCGCTCGGGGATGAACTCGAGGTAGGCCTGGGTGCCTTTGAGCCAGCCCTTGCCGGTCACGCCGCCCGAGCCGATCGCGATGGTCGACTGGATGATGTGGAAGCCCTTGCCCAGCGGGTCGGTGGTCGGGTCGAGCAGAGTGCAGACGCGGTTCTTCTGGTAGTCGCGCATCATCGGCCACACCACGTCGGGCTGGCAAATGTGGTCTTCGGTCAGCACGATGGCGGTGATGGCTGCCGCGCCCACC
>DASRXO010000119.1:0-9575 GCA_035654095.1 Telluria sp. | reverse complement strand
CGCCATACAAGGCTTCGGCCAGCGCCAGCGCGGTTTCGGTCTTGCCGACGCCGGAGGTGCCGGCCAGCATGAACACGCCGATCGGCTTGCTCGGATTGTCGAGACCGGCGCGCGAGGTCTGGATGCGCTTGGCGATCATTTCCATCGCGTGGTCCTGGCCGATCACCCGCTGCGACAGCAGGGAAGCGACCTTGAGGATGGTTTCCATCTCGTTCTTGGCCATGCGCCCGACCGGGATGCCGGTCCAGTCGCCGACCACCGCCGCCACCGCCTGGTAATCAACGGTAGGCAGGATCAGCGGGGTTTCGCCCTGCAGCTCGGCCAGTTTGGCCTGGACCAGCTTGAGCTGCTCCATCAACGTGGCGCGCTCGGCGACATCCATGGCCGGCGCGGCTTCGGCGGCGGCCGCCTCCAGCTTGCTGCCGGTGCCTTCGACCGGCTGGACGCCGTCGCGCAGCTTGGCGCGCAGGGCCAGCAATTCGTCGACCAGCACGCGCTCGGCGTTCCAGCGCTCTTCGAGCCCCGCCAGGCGGGTGCGCTCGGCGGCCAGCAATTCATCGGCGTCGGACTGGCGCTTGCCGATGTCGATGCCGATCGCCTGCTCGCGGCCGATGATGGCCAGCTCGGTCTCCAGCGCCTCGATGCGCTTGCGGCTGTCGTCCACTTCGGCCGGCGTGGCGTGCAGGCTGACGGCCACGCGGGCGCAGGCGGTGTCGATCAGGCTGACCGATTTGTCGGGCAGCTGGCGCGCCGGGATGTAGCGGTGCGACAGGCGCACGGCCGCTTCCAGCGCTTCGTCGAGGATCTGCACCTTGTGGTGTTTTTCCATGGTCGAGGCGACGCCGCGCATCATCAGGATTGCGCGCTGCTCGCTCGGTTCGTCGACCTGCACGGTCTGGAAACGGCGGGTCAGCGCCGGATCTTTTTCGATGTGCCGCTTGTACTCGGCAAAGGTGGTGGCGCCGATGGTGCGCAGGGTGCCGCGCGCCAGCGCCGGTTTCAGCAGATTGGCGGCGTCGCCGGTGCCGGCCGCGCCGCCGGCGCCGACCAGGGTGTGGGTCTCGTCGATGAACAGGATGATCGGCTTGGCGCTGCCCTGCACTTCATCGATGACCGAACGCAGGCGCTGCTCGAATTCGCCCTTCATGCTGGCGCCGGCCTGCAACAGGCCGACGTCGAGGGTCAGCAGCTGCACGTCCTTCAGGCTGGGCGGCACGTCGCCGCGCGCGATGCGCTGGGCAAAGCCTTCGACCACCGCGGTCTTGCCGACGCCGGCCTCGCCGACCAGGATCGGGTTGTTCTGGCGGCGCCGCATCAGGATGTCGACCACCTGGCGGATTTCATCGTCGCGGCCGACGATCGGGTCCATCTTGCCGCTGCGCGCCTGTTCGGTGAGGTCGACGGTGAATTTTTTCAGCGCCTCCTGCTTGCCCATCGCGGCCGGGGCGATCGCGCCGCTGGCTTCGCCGGGCGCGGCGCCGGCCTGGAACCCGTCGGTCGCCGCCATCTGCGCTTCCGGCGAGGCGCCGAGCATCGACGCAAAATTCTCGCTGAGCTCTTCCACCTTGACGCGCTCGAACTGCTTCGACATGGCGTACAGGGCGTTGCGCAAGCTGCTGGTCTTGAGCATGCCGACCACGATGTGGCCCGAGCGCACCTGCGATTCGCCGAACATCAGGGTGCCGAACACCCAGGCCCGTTCGACCGTCTCTTCCAGTTGCGAGGACAAGTCGGTGACCGAGGTCGAGCCGCGCGGCAGGCGGTCGAGGGCGGCGGTCAGGTCGCGCGCCAGCCCGGCCGGATCGAGCCCGTAGTGCTGGATGATGCGGTGCAGGTCGGAGTCCTGCAGCTGCAGGATCTGGTGGATCCAGTGGATCATCTCGACATAGGGATTACCGCGCAGCTTGCAAAATACGGTGCTGCTTTCGATCGCGCGGTAGCATAGTGCGTTCAGCTTGCCAAACAATGCAACCCGACTGATTTCGGCCATGGTGGTGTCTTTCCTGGTGTGCGCCTGCAGGCTGGATCAGCCCGCCAAGGCCCTTGGTTGAATGAACAATTGATCGGAATCGCGCGCCGCCGGCCGGCTCGCCACGAAGGTGCTCCAGCCCAGGCGTACCTTGCCCAGGGCCGGCGGCGGAATATCTTGTTTCTTCAGGACCAGTTGGACGTCCCAGTCGAGCACGCTGCCGGCGTAGTTGCGCACCCAGGCTTGCAGGCGGCGCATGCTGTCGCCGCCGGGCAGCAGGCGCTGGTAGTCGGCGTAGTTCAGCGGGCCGATCACGAGGCGGAACTTGTGCTGGCAATCCCACACCTGGCGCCCCAGCACCGCGGACTGGCCGAGGCGGTTGCCGCGGTCCGCGCTGCCGATGCGGGTCTGGATGTCGGCCGGCAGGCGCATCCAGTGGCCGACGAATTGTTCGAGTTCGACCGGCAGCTTGAAATAGGCGCGCAAGATGGTCGCCAGGCCGGCGGCGGGCCGCTTCTGGTTGGCCATCAGGCCGGCGAAGTGCAGCTTGGCGAAGTCGCCGATCTCGTCGCGCTCGCGCAGGCCCGGTGCGCCGATGCCGAACATGCTGCCGACATAGGTCGAGTAGCGGTCGCCGTCCGGCCGGTCGAGGCTGATCGCCGGCTCGGCCGCCGCGCGCGCTCGGTAGAACAGCGACACCATGCGGTGATGGAAGATGTCGAGGAAGGCGGTCAGGGTCGGGTCGGCCGCATTGCGGGCGCGTTCGCGCGCGTACTCGGTCAGGTGCAGCGGCAGCGGGCCGTTGGCGCCGAACAGGCCGAAGAAATTCACCGCCAGGCGCGCCTTGGCATGCGCGCCGGCCGGGGTGTAATGGCTGATCGCGGTGGCGTGGAAGCTCAGCGACGGGTCCTGGCCGAAGCGCACCGCGTCGTCGCGCGGACGCAGCGAGGCGCCGATCCGCGGGCGCGCGGGATGGGCGTTCTCGATCAGCCGCAAGAGCTGGAAGAAATCCATCTTGTCGGCCTGTTCGGCCAGCAGGCGTTCGACGTCTACAGGATCGCGCATGCGCCTCCCCTCGCCGGCCAGCGCATGATCTCGCCGCGGGCGACGGTGCGGATCACCGTTTCCGTGAAGGCGTTGATCGACACGTACTGGGCGAAAAAGTGACTGAGCACGCCGCCGAGCAGGAAGGCGCCGGCGCCTTCGAACGCGGCGTCGTCCATGGTGACGGTGATTTCGAGGCCGCGGCCGAAGGTGATCGGACCCGGGGTCGGCATGCGGCGGGTGATCTGTTTCGAGCTCACCGAGCGCACCCCTTCGACCTGGCGCTGGGCGTTGACGTCGGCCGGATGGCAGTACAGGGCCAGCATGTCGCGCAAGGCGACGGCGCCCTGCTGGGCGTCGTTGTCGAGCAGCGACAGGTAGTTCAGCGACAACTGGTTGATCAGCCGCCACGCCACGCTGCCTTCGGCGAAGGAGGGAAATGGCTGGCTCGGGCCTTCGAGCGCGCGCACCGCCTGCACCGGACCGCCCTCTTCCAGGATGAAATCGGTCTTGCCGACGCCGATCGGCATCGACAGTGGCAGGTCGCGATTGGTGCACCAGACCGTCAGGCCGAGCTGGCGCAGGTCGTCGCGGTAAGGCGCTTCGGCGGCGTCGACAATCGAGATGAAGGCTTCGCTGCCGATGTAGGACGAGCGCGGGCCGCTGTGCTGCTGGCGCTGCGAGACCGTGCGCTGCTCGCGGCGGATCTGGTAGAAGGCCTTGCCCTGTTGCGCGCTCGACAAATCGCGCGCGCTGTAGAAAGGCTCGAAGCGCTGCTCGGCCTGCGGTCCGGTGCCGTAGCCGATCACCTCGTCGACCCGGTAGACCTCGAAGTCCATCGGCCGCGTGCGGTCGACCAGCACATGGTGTTCGAGTTCGCCCGACAGGTTGATGCGGTCGGCGCGGCGGCGGAACAGGTTGACCACCGGCGTGCAGTTGAGGGCGATGTTCGATTTGTCGAGCAGCTGCTCGAGCTGGGCGTCGCCGCGGCGCAGCAGGATGATGATCTCGATCTCGCTGTCGGCGCACAGGCGCAGCGCCGGCGCCAGGCCGGACAGTTCGATGAACAGGTAGCGCTGGGCAAACGCGAAGTATTCCTGCAGCAGGCGGTAGCCCTGGAAGGTGCGCGCGCCGCTCGGCAGCAAGGCTTCGTGTTCGGCATAGCCGAGCGGCTGCAGCGCCGTTTTCGGCAGCAGCTGGTGCCAGGCGGCCGGGCGGCTGGTCGGCTGCACCAGCACGCCTTCGACCGCGCCGACCAGCTGCTCGTAGATCTTGCCCGGCAATTCGTCGGCGCCGCGCAGGTGCAGCGACAGGCGGTCGAGCGGCAGCTTGTTGAAGGGCAGGCCGCCGGCCGTCTTCAGGCGCAGGCGCAGGCCGGCCTTGACCCCGGGCGGCATGCGGATATCGGCGCCGGCGGTGGCGCCGCTGTGGGTGAAGAACTTGGCCTCGGCCAGTTCGACCGGCCACAGGGTCAGCGGGTGGGCGGTACGGTATTCGCAGGCGGTGGTGTCGTCCTTGCCGAGCACGCTGCGCATGGCGCTGCCGCGCGCTATCTCGAAGCCCGGCACCAGCGCCGGGTTGGCGAGGTCGGGCTGCAGCTGGACCACCGCCATCGACGGCGTCGGCGCCAGGAAGTGCGGGTACACCAGCTCCGACAGATGCTGGGTGAAGCGCGGGAACTCGGCGTCGATCTTCATCTGCACGCGGGCGGCCAGGAAGCTGAAGCCTTCCAGCAGCCGCTCGACGTAGGGGTCGGCGCACTCGAAGCCTTCGAGGCCGAGGCGGCCGGCGATCTTCGGGTACTGGCTGGCGAATTCGCCGCCGACTTCGCGCAAATGCTGCAGTTCCTGGCTGTAGTAGCGCAAGAAGCGCGGATTACTCATGGTCGTCTCTCAGTTACCGCTTGGCGCCGGCGCTCAGGCTGATGCTGGCGCGGTCCATATCGAGTTCGGTCTTCAGGTACAGGCGCTCGGGATAGGGCTGGGCCCACATGTCGCCTTCGATTTCAAACATGATCTTGTTGCCGCTGGCCTGGTCGGGCAGCGCCTTGACCGACACCGAGGCGCGGATCAGGCGCGGTTCGTAGTCCCAGATGGCCTGGCGGATGGCGCGCTCGAGGTCGCCGATATTCATGCCCGCCAGCGACACACCCGAGATATCGGGAATGCCGTAGTTGATGACCGAATTGGCCACGTGCGGCAGGCCGTAGCGCTCGCTGACGGAAAACAGGTTGGTGGTGTTGAGCAGCCAGCCGAGGTCGCGCAGCACGCCGTCGCGCAGGGTGCGCAGCGACATCACGCGGCGCTCGCGCGGTTCGACCGTGGCCTGCGGCTCGTCGTCGGTGAGACGATCGAGCAGCGAAGGCTGCAGCCGTTCGCGCGGCGCCAGCTCAGCCATGATCGGTGGCGGCCGCTGCCGCCTCGAGCGGGTCGAATTCGACCAGGCGCACGTCCATCAGCGCGAAATCGGCACTGTCGGACGCGAGCATGCGCTGGCCGATGCCGTGGCCGGCGTCGTTCCATTCGGTGCGGCGGGCCAGCTTGTGGGCGTTCTCGCCGCTGCCGGCGGTGGCGCTGTAGCGGCTCGGGATCAGGCCCACCGTCTGCGCGCCATTGGCCCAGGTGAAATTGGCCGCGGTCCAGACCGCGTCGCGCAGGTCGGCCGGCGCCTCCATCTCGATGCGGCTGATGCGGCAGAACGGGATCCAGAAGTAGCGGCCGTTGACGATCGCCTCGAGCACGGGCCCGAGGCGCTGGTCGGCGTCGGCCAGCCAGTCGAAACGCTGGCCGTCGATGCTGCCGGGCGCGGCCGGCGCCGCGTCGAAGGCTTGGGCGCGCATGGCGGCGGCGGCGGCCGGATCGCCGGCGTCGAGCTTGAGCGCTTCGACCAGCTGCGCCATCCATGGCTGCGGTTCGCCGAACAGCAGGGGCGCGCGCTTGCCGCTGAAAATATCGTCGCGCAGGGCCTCGCACTGGATGGCCTCGCGGTAGGTCTGCACCATCGGCAGGGTGGCGGCATCGAGTTCGCCGGCCACGTTCAACTGGGTCAGCGCACGCTTCCATTCGCCGCGCACGGCCAGCAGCTGGAACAGGAACACCCGCAGCTTCGGATTGGAGGCGTCCTTGCGGACCGCGTCCTGCAGTGCAGCCAGGGCGCCATCGAGGTCGCCATCACGAATCAGCTCTTGCGCAAGCATTGCCCTGCTCCCCGCCGTCATCGACGGCGTAATCATTCGGTCGTTGAAAAAAACACCTGCCGCACGCAGGCGGCAGGTTCAGCCATTGCCTGCGATCAGGCGCTGGCGACGTTTTCGGCAATGTTCCAGGCGAAGGTCTTGTCGCCGGCAACGGTGCCCTTGCTGTCTTGCGGGGTGTAGTCGAACTTCACTTCGGCGAAGTTCAGGGTGACGTTTTCGGTCAGGCGGTCTTCGCCGCCGCTGCCGCCGGTCGAGACCGAGGTCACCAGCACCTGCTTGAGGGTGAAGTGGATGTACTTTTGCTGGCCTTCGCCGGCTTTGCGCACCAACAGGCTGACCGCTTCGATGTGGGTGCCCTTGGCCAGCGCCGTCATCAGCGCGCTGGAGGCGCTGTCGACGTATTTGGTGAAGGAGATGTCCTGGAAGTTGGCCTTGCCGGCGCCGCCGCCGCCGCCGGAATGGCTGGTGCCCGACTGGCTCATGCCCCAGCTCCAGGCGAGGACGTCGATGTCGCCCTTCGGACCCTGGACCTTGTCGCGCGACTCGCCTTTGATCTTGTCGCCCATGTTGATGAACATATCTAATGCCATTTTATTCTCCTTGGTGTGCCGGCATTCGCTAGGCCGGCGTGGTGGACACTACGAAAGCGTGGCGGGCGAACCCGCCCACGCGGCATGACGGAACAGCGATCAGCCCTTGGCCGACGGCAGCTTGGAGACCAGACGCAGCGATACGGTCAGGCCCTCGAGCTGGTAATGCGGACGCAGGAAAAACTTCGAGGTGTAGTAGCCGGGGTTGCCCTCGACTTCTTCCAGCACCACCTCGGCGGCGGCCAGCGGCTTCTTGGCCTTGGTGCCTTCGCTGGAATTGGCGGGATCACCGTCGACATACTGCATGATCCACTTGGTCAGCCAGCGCTCCATCTCGTCGCGTTCCTTGAACGAGCCGAGCTTGTCGCGCACGATGCATTTCAGGTAATGGGCGAAGCGGCAGGTGGCGAACAGGTAGGGCAGGCGCGCCGCCAGGTTGGCGTTGGCGCTGGCGTCCGGATCGTCGTACTCGGCCGGCTTGTGCAGCGACTGGGCGCCGATGAAGGCGGCGAAGTCGGTGTTCTTCTTGTGCACCAGCGGCATGAAGCCGTTGGCGGCCAGCTCGGCCTCGCGGCGGTCGGAGATCGCGATTTCGGTCGGGCACTGCATGTCGACGCCGCCGTCATCGGTCGGGAAGGTATGCACCGGCAGGCCTTCGACCGCGCCGCCGGACTCGATGCCGCGAATCCGCGAGCACCAGCCGTATTCCTTGAACGAGCGGTTGATGTTGACCGCCATCGCGTAGGCGGCGTTGGCCCAGGTGTAGTTCTTGCTGCCCGGCGCCGTGGTGTCTTCCTCGAAATCGAAGGCTTCCACCGGATCGGTCTTGGCGCCGTACGGCTGGCGCGCCAGGAAGCGCGGCATGGCCAGGCCGACGTAGCGCGAATCCTCGGACTCGCGGAACGAGCGCCAGGCGGCGTGTTCCGGGGTCTGGAAGATCTTGGTCAGGTCGCGCGGGTTGGCCAGTTCCTGCCACGATTCCATCAGCATCACGGCGGGCGCGGCGGCGGCGATGAACGGCGCGTGGGCGGCCGCGGCCACCTTCGCCATCGAGCTCAGCAGCTCAACGTCGGGCGCGCTGTTGTCGAAGTAGTAGTCGGCCACGATGGCGCCGAAAGGCTCGCCGCCGAACTGGCCGAATTCTTCTTCGTACATTTTCTTGAAGATCGGGCTCTGGTCCCAGGCCGTGCCCTTGAACTTCTTCAGCGACTTGCCGAGGTCGTTCTTGGAGATGTTCATCACCCGGATCTTCAGCGTCTCGTCGGTCTCGGTGTTGTTGACGAGGTGGTGCAGGCCGCGCCAGGCGCCTTCCAGCGCCTGGAATTCCGCGGTGTGCATGATCAGGTTGATCTGTTCGGTGAGCTTCTTGTCGAGCGCCGCGATCAGGCTGGAAATGGTCGCCAGCACGTCGCCGGAAATCAGGTTGGTGCCCGCCAGCGCCTGTTCGGCGAGCGTGCGTACGGCGGTCTCGACCGATTCCTTGGCCTTGTCCGATTGCGGTTTGAATTCTTTCTGCAGCAAGCTGCTGAAATCGCTCATTTCGAGCGTTGCACCGCCTTGCTGCTGTTCTGCATTGGCCTGGGCCATCATCGTTCTCCTAAAGATTGTCGAGGCTTATTCTTGCGGTTTCGGCGCCGCGGTCAGCGCCTGCATCAGCGTCGGTTCGGCCAGCAGCTTGGCGATCAGGTCTTCGGCGCCGGTCTTGCCGTCCATGTAGGTCATCAGGTTCGACAGCTGGCCGCGCGCTTCCAGCAGCTTGTTGAGCGAGTCGACCTTGCGGGCGATCGCCGCCGGGGTGAAGTCTTCCATGCTCTCGAAGGTCATGTCGATCGCCATGCTGCCTTCCCCGGTCAGGGTATTGGGCACCTGCACCGCCACGCGCGGCTTCATGGCTTTCAGGCGCTCGTCGAAATTGTCGACGTCGATCTCGAGGAATTTGCGCTCGGCGACCGGCGCCAGCGGGTCGGCCGGCTGGCCCGACAGGTCGGCCAGCACCCCCATCACGAATGGCAGTTGGACCTTCTTCTCGGCGCCGTAGACTTCGACGTCATACTCGATCTGCACGCGCGGCGCGCGATTACGCGCGATAAACTTCTGGCTACTTTCTTTGCCCACGATTTATTCCTCCATGTATTGAAAAACTTGACTGTTAATAGGACGAGTCTTCGCGCTGCTGTCCGCTAATGACCGTCAACTGCGCCATGCCGTCCGGCGCCAGGTCCTCCATGATTTCGAAGAAGTTTTTGGGAACGAGCCGCTTGGCCCTCTCGAGCAGCAGCGGCACCGGGCTTGAGGGTTCGTTGCGGGCGTAGTAAGCGACGATTTTGTCGAGCATCCTGAGCACGTCTTCGCGGCTGTTGATGTCGCCGCTGATGGCGCTGCGCGGCGCGGCGCCGGCGGCGCCCGGCGCCGCGCCGCTCTGCGCCTCGGCGGCCGCTGCATCGACCGGCGCGGCGGCCAGCAGGAAGTCGCGGGCGCGGGCCAGTACGCGCGTCAGCGGATCGAGATTGAGCGATTGCGAACTGCCGACCTGGCGCACCAGCAGCACTTCGATATTGGCGGCGCTGGCGTGGGCGTCGACCAGCGCCGCGGTCGCCTGCTGCAGCTGCTCGGGCGGCACGTCGCGCAGCGCCGCCTCGATCGAGGACAGGGCCAGCGCGGCCTGACCTTCGGCCGCCGGCGCTTCGCCGTTGGCCACTTCGAGGATGCGCAGGGTCAGCGGACCGAGGCCCGGCATCTGGATCAGCACCGCTTCCTTCAGTTCGCGCAAGACGGT
>DASRXO010000118.1:0-2121 GCA_035654095.1 Telluria sp. | reverse complement strand
GCGCGGATCGACACCGGGCGGATCAGCTTGTCCGCCTCGCGGCAGGCGACGTAGTAAGCCTCCGGCAGCAGCAATTCGATGCCGCAGCCGGGCAGCAGGCGCGCGACATTGTCGGTCGCCTGCGCACGCCACTGCTCGAGCGCATGCGCGCGCTCGCCCATGAAGTTGAGCTGGTGCTGCGGCTCCTGCCAGCGGAACAAGGGCGCACCGAGCGGCGCCACCACCGCGATCAGCAGGTAGCGCGTATCGGCCAGGAAGGGCGCGGTCTCGGGCGGCTTGGCGATCGGCTTGATCGCGCTGCCCTTGTGCGCGGCCTGCGCCAGCTTGTGCGTCATCGCATAGGTTTCGGCATGGGTGCGCGGCAACTGGTCGATCGCGAACAGGGTAGGGGCCATCGCCATGCGCGTGCCCTCGTCCAGCAAATGGGCCGCGAAGTGGGCCGACAAGGTCTGCAGCAGCTCGCCCGGAATCGTGCCCGAGGCGATCGAAAACCGGGTCCACGCGAGGATCGGCGCGGCCACCAGCAGCGCCTGGTAGCTGGTCTCGGCGCCCTCGTGCTGCTCGACCATGATCGACGATTCGCTGACCGCTTCGACCCCTTCCATCAAGGTGTCGTAGGCGTTCAGGTCTTCCTTGAACAGGGCATTGAGCGTCGTGTCGATGGTGTCCTGATGGTTCGACTTCAGCAATTTCTGAAGGTGCACATCCAGGTGCCGCTCCCACGCCCGCTCCTCGAGGCGGCTGGCGGCCTGCACGATCGCTTGTGCAATGCTGGCCAGGCGCTGGCTCTCGGCGCTCAGTTTGAGGGATGAATCTTTGGATGGTCGACGCATGGCGCTTGTACAGTCTCTGGTGGGTGAATGATAAGGGCTTGACCCTGTCACCCCGTATTGTAGTTGATTCGGCCACAGACCATGAACACGGCGCAAGCAAGCGAAAAAAAACGCCGGACGAATCCGGCGTTCCTGGCTGTACAGCAGAAATATTTACGCCGCCAGCAGCTGGCGCAGCACGAAGGGCAGGATCCCGCCGTGCTTGTAGTAATCGACTTCGATCGGGGTGTCGATGCGCAGCAGGACCTTGACTTCCTGGCGCTTGCCGTCGGCGCGGTGAATCACCAGGGTCGCCAGTTGCTGCGGCTTGATCTCGCCTTCCAGGCCCGTCAGGTCGAAGGTCTCCTTGCCGCTGATGTTCAGGGTCTGGATGCTGTCCTCGCCGATGAATTGCAGCGGCAGCACGCCCATGCCCACCAGGTTGGAACGGTGGATGCGCTCGAACGAACGGCAGATCACGGCCTTCACGCCCAGCAGCTGGGTGCCTTTCGCGGCCCAGTCGCGCGACGAGCCGGTGCCGTACTCTTCGCCGCCGAACACCATGGTCGGCACGCCGTCGGCCACGTACTTCATGGCCGCGTCGTAGATCGACATCTGCTGGCCCGAGGGCTGGTGGAGCGTGATGCCGCCCTCGACCGCCGAGCCGTCGGCCTTGGCCGGAATCATGCGGTTCTTGATGCGCACGTTGGCGAAGGTGCCGCGCATCATGATCTCGTGATTGCCGCGGCGCGAGCCGTAGGAATTGAAGTCGGCTTTCTGCACGCCATGCGCCAGCAGCCATTTGCCGGCCGGGCCGCTTTCCTGGATCGAACCGGCCGGCGAGATGTGGTCGGTGGTGATCGAGTCGCCGAACACGCCCAGCGCGCGCGCGCCGCTGATGCCGGTGGCGGCCGCTTTCGGCGTCATCTCGAAGCCGGCGAAGAACGGCGGCTCGGCGATGTAGGTCGAATCGGGCCAATTGTAGACCTGGCCCTTGACGGTCGAGACCTTTTCCCACAGCTTGCCCGGCGCGCCCTTGACGTCGGCGTAGTTGGCCTTGAATACCTCGGCGTTCATCGCGAACTTCATCATGGCGGCGACTTCTTTCGAGGTCGGCCAGATGTCGCCGAGGTAGACGTCCTTGCCGCCCTTGCCCTTGCCGACCGGCTCGGTCATCAGGTCCTTGAGCACGGTGCCGGCGATCGCGTAGGCGACGACGAGCGGCGGGCTGGCGAGGAAATTCGCCTTCAGGTTCGGATGGATGCGCGCCTCGAAGTTGCGGTTGCCCGAAAGCACCGCGGCGCAGACG
>DASRXO010000117.1:0-4050 GCA_035654095.1 Telluria sp. | reverse complement strand
ATGCCGGCCACGAAGGCGCCCAGCGCGAGCGACAGCCCGGCGCGCTCGGTGATCCAGGCCGCGCCCAGCGTCACCAGCAGCAGGTTCAGCATGAACAATTCCTGCGAGCGGCGCTTGACCACCACCGTGAACCATTTGCGCAGCACCTTCTGGCCGATGAACAGCAGCAGCACCAGCACCACCACCGCCTTGAAGCCGGCCCAGGCCAGCGTTTCGGCCAGGTGCGCCGGGTCTTGCCCGAGCGAGGGAATCAGGATCAGCAGCGGCACCACCGCCAGGTCCTGGAACAGCAGGATGCCGATGATCTTGCGGCCATGCGGGCTTTCGAGCTCGAGCCGCTCGGTCAGCATCTTCGACACGATCGCGGTCGACGACATCGCCAGCGCCCCGCCCAGCGCGAACGAGGCCTGCCAGCTGATGTGGATGACCGAGGGCAACTGGCTCGCCGCCAGCCAGCCGAACAGCATGGTGGCCACGATGGTCAGCATCACCTGCGCCATGCCGAGGCCGAACACGATGCTGCGCATCGCCATCAACTGCGACAGCGAGAATTCGAGCCCGATCGAGAACATCAGGAACACCACGCCGAATTCGGCCAGGGTGTGGGTGGTGGCGTCGCTTTCGGCCATGCCCAGCGCGTGCGGGCCGATCAGGACACCCACCGCCAGGTAGCCCAGCATCGGCGGCAGGTGCAGCATGCGGAAAGCGACCACCCCCAGCACGGCGCTGCCTAGCAGTAGGAGGGTGAGTTCGAGTCCTGAAAACATGCGTTTGCCGTCCGACGTAGGGAGAAACCGTTGTTTGTTGCGTCTGGCAAGTTTTTTGCTTTCGCAATTCGTTTATACTTCCGGCATGAGTGTAACCCATGAAAAAACAATGCAGAAAGCTTTTGATGCCCCCGACGCCGGGATTGTGCAGCGCGCGATGCAGCTGGCGCGCGACACCCTGACCATCGAGGCCGATGCGATCCACGCCCTGAACGCGCGCCTGGCCGCCGACGACAGCGTCGGCCGCGCCGCCGCGCTGCTGCTGGCCTGCAGCGGCCGGGTGGTGGTGTCCGGGATCGGCAAGTCGGGCCATATCGCCCGCAAGATCGCCGCCACCCTGGCCTCGACCGGCACCCCGGCCATGTTCGTGCACCCGGCCGAAGCGGCCCACGGCGACCTCGGCATGGTCACCGCACACGACGCCTTCATCGCCATTTCGTATTCCGGCGAGAGCGAGGAATTGATGGCGATCCTGCCGATCGTCAAGCGCATGGGCGCGCCCCTGATCGCGATGACCGGCAAGCCGCAATCGAGCCTGGCGCAGCTGGCCGAGATCCACCTCGACGTCTCGGTCGCCAAGGAAGCCTGTCCGCTGCGCCTGGCGCCGACCGCCAGCACCACCGTCACGCTGGCGCTGGGCGACGCGCTGGCCATGGCCCTGCTCGACGCGCGCGGCTTTCGCGAGGAAGACTTCGCGCGCTCGCATCCGGGCGGCGCGCTGGGCCGCCGCCTGCTGACCCACGTGCGCGACGTGATGCGCAGCGGCGACGCGGTGCCGGCCGTCACGGCCGACGTCACGCTGCCGGCCGCGCTGCTCGAGATCACCCGCAAGGGCATGGGCATGACCGCGATCGTCGACGCCGATCGACGTCCGATCGGCGTGTTCACCGATGGCGACTTGCGGCGCCTGATCGAACAAGTCCAGGACTTCGGCAAGGTCGTGATCCGCGACGTCATGCACGCCAATCCGCGCCGCGTGCACCCCGAGCAGCTGGCGGTCGATGCGGTGGCGATCATGGAAGAATTCCGCATCAACCAGATGCTGGTGGTGGACGCCGACGACAAGCTGGTCGGCGCGCTACACATCCACGACCTGACCCGCGCCAAGGTGATCTGATGACGCCACTCGACCACATGCGGCGCGCAGCGCAAGTCAAGCTGATGATCTTCGACGTCGACGGCGTGCTGACCGACGGCAGCCTGACCTATGGCCCGGACGGCGAGGCGACCAAGACCTTCAACGTGCTCGACGGCCTCGGCATCCAGCTGCTGCAGAAGTCCGGCGTGGCCACCGCCATCATCAGCGCGCGCCAGTCGCCGATCGTGGTACGGCGCGCGGCCGATCTCGGCATCGCCCACGTCTACCAGGGCAAGCACGACAAGCGCCTCGCGTTCGCCGAGCTGCTCCAGCTGACCGGCCTGGGCGCCGAGCAGTGCGGCTACATCGGCGACGACGTGATCGACCTGCCGCTGCTGCTGCAGGTCGGCTTCGCGATCACGGTGCCGACCGGCCATCCCGAAGTGCAGCACCGCGCGCATTACGTGACCTCCGCCGGCGGCGGGCGCGGCGCGGTGCGCGAGGTGTGCGACATGGTGATGCGCGCCCAGGGCACGTACGAGTTGGCGCTCGCGCCGTATTTCGTCTGAGATGAACGCTGCCATGCACAAACGAACCGCACACCGCTGGCGCCTGTCCGCCGTGATGATCGCGGGCGTGTTCTTCGCGCTCGGCAGCTTCTGGCTGCTGCAGGTGATGAACCGCGGCGGCGAAGAGCTGCAGGCCGACGCGCGCAAGAACGAGCCCGACTACATCATCGACAAGTTCAGCTACGTGCGCATGACGCCGCAGGGCAAGCCGAAGTACATCATCGCGGGCGACAAGCTGGTGCACCGGCCGGTCAACGATATTTCGGAGATCACGCGGCCGGCGGTGCAGGCGCTGTCCGAGGACGCCACCCCGCCGATGACCATGACCGCGCAGGTCGCGCTGCTCGATAACAAGAACGACCTGGTGCACCTGATGAACCAGGTCGACATCGAGCGCCCGCCCTCGCCCAAGGCCGAGCGCATGTCGCTCACCACCGAGGCGCTCACCGTGTTTCCCGACGAAGACCGGATGGAGACCAACCGCGAGTTCGACCTGTTCATCGGCGCCAGTACCGTGTCCGGCACCGGCATGCGCGCCAACAATGCGACCGGGCAGATGGATGTCCTGAGCAAAATGCAAGTGAGTTTTCCACCGCGCGCACGCTAAGCGCGCAGGACAATAATAGGGAGTCAGAATGAAAAAAATCCTGTTGGGCATCGCCTCGTTGGCCTTGGCCTGCGGCGCGGCATTCGCCGAGAAAGCCGATTCCAACAAACCGGTCAAGATCGTCGCCGACTCGGGCACCGCGAACATGGTGACCCAGGGCGCGACGGTGGAGGGCAATGTGGTGCTGACGCGCGGCACCTTGATCGTCAAGGCCGGCAAGGCGGTGCTGACGGAAGACCCCGAGGGCTACAAGTTCGCGACCTTCTGGGCCGCGCCGGGCACCATGGCGACCTTCCGCCAGAAGCGCGACGGCGGCGATTTCTGGGTCGAGGGCGAGGCCGAGCGCATCGAATACGACGGCAAGTTCGAAATCATGAAGCTGTTCTCGAAGTCCAAGGTGACCCAGCTCGAGGGCGTCAAGGTGACCCAGCAGGCGCAAGGCGCTTACATTTCCTACGACACCCGCAGGGAAGAGGTGAAGGTGCTCAATACCGCGACCGGCGAAAGCAAGGTCGGCGGCGGCCGGGTGGAATTGAATTTCGATTCGCAGCGCAAGCCCGCGCCCGCCCCGGCGCCCGTCCCCGCGCCCGCCACGCCAGGAAAGCAATAATGGAAGCAAAGAATTGCGGCAGCACACTGATCGTCCGCGGGCTGCAAAAGAGCTACGGCAAGCGGCTGGTGGTGCGCGATGTCTCGCTGCAGGTCGAATGCGGCGAAGTGGTCGGCCTGCTCGGCCCCAACGGCGCCGGCAAGACCACCTCGTTCTACATGATCGTCGGGCTGGTGCCGTCCGACGCCGGGTCGATCGACATCAGCGGCGTCGACATCTCCAGCCTGCCGATCCACCGCCGCGCGGCGCTCGGCCTGTCCTACCTGCCGCAGGAAGCCTCGGTGTTCCGCAAGCTCACGGTGGAAGAGAACATCCGCGCCGTGCTCGAGCTGCAAAAGGTCGACGGCAAGGCGCTGACCAAGGACCAGATCAACCAGCGCCTCGACACCCTGCTGGCCGAACTGCAGATCGAAAAGCTG
>DASRXO010000116.1:0-4515 GCA_035654095.1 Telluria sp. | reverse complement strand
AAATCGCACCGGCGCTGGCCGCCGGTAACACGGTGGTGTTCAAGCCGGCCGAATTCACCTCGCTGACCGCGCTGCTGTTCGCCGAGATCTGCCAGCAGGCCGGCGTGCCGGCCGGCGTGGTCAACATCGTCACCGGCGACGGCCGCGTGGGTGAGGCGATCGTCAACCATGCGGGCATCGACAAGCTGGCCTTCACCGGCTCCACCGAAGTGGGACGCTTGATCCGCAGGGCCACCGCGGGCAGCGGCAAGAAGCTGTCGCTGGAACTGGGCGGCAAATCGCCCTTCATCGTGTTCGAAGATGCGGACCTCGACGCCGCGGTCGAAGGCCTGGTCGATTCGATCTGGTTCAACCAGGGCCAGGTTTGCTGCGCCGGTTCGCGCCTGCTGGTGCAGGAGTCGGTCGAACAGCGCTTCCTCGCCAAGCTGCGCGCGCGCATGGACAATCTGCGCCTCGGCTCCCCGCTCGACAAGTCGATGGACGTCGGCGCACTGGTCGATCCGGTGCAGCGCCAGCGCATCCACGGCCTGGTGGAATCGGCGCGCGCCGAAGGCTGCACGATCTACCAGCCGGTGTGCGAACTGCCGCCCGATGGTTCGTGGTTCCCGCCCACGCTGATCACCGGCGCGTCGACGTCGGCCGGCGTGGCGCAGACCGAAATCTTCGGCCCGGTGCTGGTGGCGATGAGCTTCCGCACCCCGGCCGAAGCGGTGCAGCTGGCGAACAACACCGTGTATGGCCTGGCGGCCTGCGTGTGGTCGGAATCGATCAGTCTCGCGCTCGACGTCGCGCCGCAGATCAAGGCCGGCGTGGTGTGGATTAACACCGCCAACCAGTTCGACGCGGCCTGCGGCTTCGGCGGCTACCGCGAATCGGGCTACGGCCGCGAGGGCGGGCGCGAAGGGATGTTCGAGTATCTGACGCCGCTGGCCGAAGATGCGCGTCCGGCTGCGCCGGCGCTGGAAGCGAAGGGCAAGGTCAAGGCAGCCGAGGCGTCGGGCAATCCGTTCGCGATCGACCGCACGGCCAAGCTGTACATCGGCGGCAAGCAGGCGCGCCCGGACGGCGCCTACAGCCGTGCGATCGGCGGCGCCGACGGCGAGTTCCTGGCCGACGTCGGCGAAGGCAACCGCAAGGACATCCGCAACGCGGTGGAAGCGGCGCACAAGGCGTCAAGCTGGGCCAAGGCGACCTCGCACAACCGCGCGCAGGTGCTGTACTACATCGCCGAGAACCTCGCGATCCGCGCCGACGAATTCGCCGCGCGGCTGGCCGCGATGACCGGTTCGAAGGATCCGCGGAAGGAAGTCGAGGCATCGATCGAGCGCCTGTTCTATTATGCGGCGTGGGCCGACAAGTACGACGGCCTGGCGCACCAGCCGCCGATGCACGGCATCACGGTGGCGCTGAACGAGCCGGTCGGCGTGATCGGCATCATCTGCCCGAACGAGGCGCCGCTGTTGGGCTTCATCTCGCTGGTGGCGCCGGCGCTGGCCTTGGGTAATCGCGTGATCGCGGTGCCGTCGGAAGCGCACCCGTTGGCGGCGACGGATTTGTACCAGGTGCTCGACACCTCGGACTTGCCTGGCGGGGCGCTGAATATCGTCACGGGCAGCGCGGACGAATTGGCGAAGACGCTGGCCTCGCATTCGGACGTGGATGCGGTGTGGCGGCATGACGGATCGGCTGCGGGTTGCGCGGAAGTGGAGCGTTTGTCGGCGGAGTCGCTGAAGCGCACCTGGGTCGGCGGCGGCAAGGGGCGCGACTGGTACGATACCAAGCAGTCCTGCGGCCGCGCGGTGCTGGCGCATGCGAGCCAGGTCAAGAACGTCTGGATCCCGTACGGGGTGTAAGGCCAACCGACGGCGCGGCGCGGGTTTAAATGGGGTCAGAGTTTTTTTTCGTCAGGGTTATCGACGAAAATTACTCTGACCCCATTTAAACCTGCGCCGCGCCGGAGTCCGCGGCTTAAAATCCGCTAAATAGGGTCAGAGTAATTTTCGCGAAAAAGCCCGCGAAAAAAAACTCTGACCCTATTTAGCTGCGTCGCGGACGAACTTAAATTTTTAAAGCGAGACCAATTTATGTTCCTGCCCCAGGAAATCATCCGCAAAAAACGCGATGGCGGCGCCTTGTCGCGCGAGGAAATCCAGTTCTTCGTGCGCGGCATCACCGACCACAGCGTCACCGAAGGCCAGATCGCGGCCCTCGCCATGGCCGTCTTCTTCAGGGACATGAACATGGACGAACGTGTCGCCTTCACCCTTGCCATGCGCGACTCCGGCCAGGTCATGGAATGGCGCTCCCTCGATCTCCCCGGCCCGGTGGTCGACAAACACTCCACCGGCGGCGTCGGCGACGTGGTCTCCCTGATGCTCGGCCCGATGATCGCGGCCTGCGGCGGCTACGTCCCCATGATCTCCGGCCGCGGCCTGGGCCACACCGGCGGCACGCTCGACAAGTTCGACTCCATCCCCGGCTACTGCACCGTGCCCGATCCCGCACTGTTCCGCGCCGTGGTCAAGGACATCGGCGTCGCGATCATCGGCCAGACCGCGCAGCTGGCGCCGTCCGACAAGCGCTTCTACAGCATCCGCGACACCACCGCCACGGTCGAATCGGTGGCCATGATCACCGGCTCCATCCTGTCCAAGAAACTCTCCGCCGGCCTCGACGCGCTGGTGATGGACGTGAAGGTCGGCAGCGGTGCCTTCATGCCGACCTACGATAAATCGGTCGAACTGGCCGAGAGCATCGTCAGCGTCGGCAATGGCGCCGGCACCCGCACCTCGGCGCTGCTGACCGAGATGAACGAGTCGCTCGGCCCGGTGGCCGGCAACGCGCTCGAAGTGCGCCTCGCGATGGACTACCTGACCGGCGCCTCGCGCCCCGCGCGCCTGCATGAAGTCACGATGGCGCTGTGCGCCGAGATGCTGGTGCTGGGCGGCCTCGCGGCGACCGACGTCGAAGCGCGCGCCAGGCTGCAGGCGGCCCTCGATTCCGGCGCCGCGGCCGAACGCTTCGCGCGCATGGTCAAGGCGCTGGGCGGCCCGGGCGACTTGATCGAACGTCCCGACGCGTATCTGGAAAAAGCCCCGATCGTGGTGCCGGCGCCTGCGCTGCAGGCCGGCTTTGTCGCCGCCACCGATTGCCGTGGCCTGGGCCTGGCGGTGGTCAGTCTCGGCGGCGGCCGCCGCCGTCCGCAAGACGCGATCGATTTCGCGGTCGGCCTCACCGGCCTGGCGGAGCTGGGCGACCAGGTCGCCGCCGGCCAGCCGCTGGCCATGGTCCACGCCCGCACCGACGCCGCCGCGCAGCAGGCGGTGCGCGAGGTGCAGGCCGCTTACCAGTTGGGCGCCGCGAAGCCGGCCGCCAATCCGATCATCTACCGTACTATCCGCCCATGACAGGGAAACAGGGAGCCCCATGAAATACGCAAAACTGATCGCCGAAGCGCGCGCCGCGCGCGAGCTGGCCTACACGCCCTACTCGAAGTTCAATGTCGGCGCCGCGCTCGAATGCAAGGACGGCCGCATCTTCCGCGGCTGTAATGTGGAGAACGCGTCCTACCCCTGCGGTAACTGCGCCGAGCGCACCGCCTTCTTCAGCGCGATCGCGCACGGCTACAAGCCGGGCGACTTCAGCGCGCTGGCCGTGATCGGCGAAACCGAAGGCCCGATCGCGCCCTGCGGCATGTGCCGCCAGGTGATCCTCGAATTGGGCGGCAACGACCTGCCGGTGGTGCTGACCAACCTGAAAGGCGATGTGCTCGAGACCACCGCGGCCGGCCAGCTGCCCAACGCGTTCGGCGGCCGGGACTTGAAGAAGTAAGCGTTGAAAAAAGCGATAGACGTCCAGGCCGCGGTGGCGATCGCGGCCAACGAGGCGATCGCCGCCAAGACCCAGGGTAGCTTCGGGGTCGGCGGCCTGCTGCTGGACCAGCACGGCAATGTGCTCAAGTCGCTGCCGAACAACGTGGTGCGCGATGGCCTGATCTTCGACCCCACGGCGCATGGCGAGCGCCAGCTGATCGACTGGTATTTCGCCGAGCGCGCCAAGGGACGGCTGCTGCCGCCGCCCGAGGACATCACCATCGTCACTTCGCTCGACCCCTGTGCGATGTGCACCGGCGCGATCCTGTCGGCCGGATTCAACGTGGTGGCGGCTGCGCGCGATCCCAATGCGGGCATCAACTACGATACCAGTGCGCGTTTCACGGCGCTGCCGGCGGGCTTGCGCGAACGGGCCGCGGCCAGCTTCGCTTATCCCGCGGTGCTGGGCGCGTCGTGCTTTGCGCGCGAGGGCGCGGGCGCGACGCCCAAGTCCTTCTTCATCGGGAAGACGATTGCCGAGCCGACCCAGGCTTTGTGTTCGCTGGCGTTCGAGGCGACCTCCGAAAAAATCCAGGCGCTGCTCAATACCGATCCGCCGCAGGACCAGTTGCGCGATCCGGCGGCGCTGCCGGCCGGCCATCCGGTGCTGCGCAAGTTAAGCAGCCTGTATCCGGATGCGCTG
>DASRXO010000115.1:0-2832 GCA_035654095.1 Telluria sp. | reverse complement strand
ACCAGCGCGCTGGCGAAAGCCGCCAGTGCCGCGCGGGCCTTGTCGTTGTCCATGCCGGTCAGGTTGTCGCCGACGTAGAGTTCCGCTACGCTGGTCTCCGGCAGGGCGCCATGCGCCGCGCGGCCGAACATCCAGATGCCCTGGTCCGCGGCCAGCGCGTTGCGGATCTCGATGGCGCGCTCGCGGCCGACCGGCAGGTGCCAGTGCAGCATATTGGCCTGCGGGCGGGCCGGATTCACCCTGATCTGCGGATAGTCGAGCAGTTCTTCATACAGCCACAAGGTACGGGCGAAGTAGGCCGGGAAAGCGGCCAGGCGCTGCTCGAACTGCATCGCGGCGGAGACCACGTAGGGCGAGCGGTGGATCACGTTGCCGCCCTGGCGGCGGAACCATTCGGCGGCGCGCGCCACAAAGTCCGCGCTACCGGCGAGCATCGCGCCGCCAAGGCCGCCAATCCCCTTGTACAGCGAGATATAGACCGAGTCGAAGCCCTGCGCCACGTCTTTCGGCGAGCGCTGGTAGCCCGCCGCCGCCTCGAACAGGCGGGCACCGTCCATGTGCAGGTGGGCGCCGCGCGCCCTGGCGTGGGCCTTGATCGCGTCGAGCTGGTCCCACGACGGATTCTGGCCGCCGATTTCGCGCATCGGCACTTCCATGCCGATGGCGCCGAGGCGGTCGGGCACGGCGACCAGATCCTCGGCAGTCCACGGGCGATGGCGATCGCCGATCTGCAGGCCGTCGAAATGGCCGAGCAGCTGGTAATTCGATTTTTCGTGCAGGTGGATGTGCGAGGTCGGATGCAGCGCCACCATGCGGCTGCCGCGGTCCTCGCAGGCCAGGCGCAGCGCGGTCACCTGCGCCATCGTGCCACTGATGCAGAACACGGCCGCCTCCATGCCGAGCAGGGCCGCGACCTTGGCTTCGAATTCCTGGATCAGCGCGCCGCTGCCGTAGACATCGTGGGCGACCTCATTCGCTTCGCACCAGCGGCCCATGGCGGCGTACATCTCGGCTGGCGCGCGCGCGCGGTGGCCGGGGAAAACGGTGTGGCATTGCTTGAGCAGTTCGGCGTCGGTCAAGATCAGCTCCTGGTTCACGGGCTGTTACTGTACACCGAACTGCGCGTATGCGTTAAGTCTTGGTCCGGCGCCGCCATGCGATCGCGCACAGGCCCGCGGCCAGCAGCGCATAAGCGGCAGGTTCCGGCACCGGGCCGGTGACCGCCAGCGTGGTCTCCGGCGTCCAGTATTTGACGACGCTGTGGTCCGGGGCGTGCCACGGGTGGGTGTAGGTCGTAACCTTATCGCCGGTGACAATGGAGAGCGCCACACCGGAGCCGTTGTTGTCGTCAGTCCAGCCGGAGCTGGCGGAGAACTGCAAGCTGTTGTTGGCGGTGTTGAAAGAGAATGCGTCGATTGCGCAGTCGTAGTGGTACGGGTATCCGTTCGGACAGGCGGCGAAGCTGAAGTAGCCGACGTTGAGGGAGGTGAGCTCGGCCTTGTCGATCAGCTTGTCGTGGTTAAGGTCGGTGCCGGTGAACGTGCCGACCAGCTCGCTGCCGGGATCGAAGCGGTGCTCGCCCGCGATGTAGAAGCCGCTGTAGGTGAAGGTCCAATGCGGTTCGTCGGCCTGTGCCGCGGCGCACAGCAACAAGAGAGAAGCGCACAAAGCGTGTTTGATCATCATCTGTCCCCTTTTATCATGGGAGCCCGGAGCGAGCTCGTGCATGATAATAGGCCGCGTATTTACGTGGCAGCGCCAACTTGAACTTGGGAAAGAAACTAGTGCGCTACGTGGACGTTGTGAAACTGCAGCGCCGCCAGGTTGGCGTAGATGCCGCCCAGCGCCACCAGCGAGGCGTGGGTGCCGGTTTCGACGATGCGGCCGTCTTCCATCACGATGATGCGGTCGGCGCGCTGCACGGTCGCCAGGCGGTGCGCGATGATGACGGTGGTGCGGCCCACCATCGCAGCCTCCAGCGCGCGCTGGACCAGGCGTTCGGATTCGGCGTCGAGCGCGCTGGTCGCTTCGTCGAGCAGCAGCAGCGGCGGATTCTTGAGCAGGGCGCGCGCGATCGCGATGCGCTGGCGCTGCCCGCCCGACAGGCGCACGCCGCGCTCGCCCAGGAAGGACTGGTAGCCGTTCGGCAGGCGCTCGATGAACTCGTGCGCGGCCGCCAGCTTCGCGGCCCGGATCACGTCGTCGTCGCTGGCGCCGGCGCGGCCGTAGCGGATGTTCTCCATCGCGTCGGCCGAGAAGATCACCGTATCCTGCGGCACGATGCCGATCGCATCGCGCAGCGTGTGCAGGTCGAGATCCTTGATGTTCACGCCGTCGAGCGTGATCTTGCCGGTCTGCGGATCGTAAAAGCGCAGGAACAGCTGGAACAGCGTGGTCTTGCCGGCGCCCGAAGGCCCGACCACCGCGACCGTCTCGCCGGGCTTGATGGTCAGCGACAGGTGCTCCAGGGCCGCCGTGTCGGGCCGCGAGGGATAGGAGAAGGTCAGGTCTTCCAGCGCCAGCGCGGCGCCGGTCGCGGCGCGGGCGGGCAGCGGCAGCGGACGCGCCGGGTTCTGGATGTTCGATTTGACGTCCAGCAGTTCGAGCAGGCGCTCGGTGGCGCCGGCCGCGCGCTGCGCCTCGCCCATCACCTCCGACAGCGCGCCGATCGAGCCGGCCACGATCGAAGCGTACAGGATGAACTGGCCAAGGTCGCCGCCCGTCATCGAGCCTTCCAGCACCGCGTGCGCACCCAGCCACAGCACGAACACGATGGTGCCGAAGATCAGCACGATCGCCACCAGCGTCAGCAGGGCGCGCGCGCGGATGCGC
>DASRXO010000114.1:0-3764 GCA_035654095.1 Telluria sp. | reverse complement strand
GACCACCTGGAACGCCAGCCCGATCGCGTTCGCATAGGCGTCGAGCGCGCCCAGTTCGGCGGGCGACAGGTCCTTGCCGCACAAGGCGCCCAGCACCACCGCCGCGCGCAGCAGGGCGCCGGTCTTCAACTGGTGCATCTGCTCGAGCTGCTCGAGCGTGAGGCCGATGCCGACGCTGTCCAGGTCGATCGCCTGGCCGCCGCACATGCCGGCCGAACCGGCCGCCTGCGCCAGCACCCGCAGCATCGCCAACTGGCGCGCCGGCGGCAGCGTGGCGCCGGCGGCCAGCACTTCGAAGGCCTGCGCTTGCAGCGCGTCGCCGACCAGCAGCGCGGTCGCTTCGTCGTAGGCGATGTGCACCGTGGGTTTGCCGCGCCGCAGGGCGTCGTCGTCCATGCAGGGCATGTCGTCGTGCACCAGCGAGTAGGCGTGGATCATTTCGACCGCGGCCGCGGCGCGCGCCATCGCGTCGTCGCCGGCGCCGGCCAGCGCGCCGGCCGCGACCACCAGCAGCGGGCGCACCCGCTTGCCGCCGCCCAGCACCGTGTAGCGCATCGCCGCGTGCAGCTTGTGCGGCACCATCGCGGCCGGCGGCAGGAAGCCGTCCAGCGCTTCCTCCACGTGGGCCTGGACGGTCTTCATCCAGTCCTCGAAGGCGCCTGTCACGGCGCGTCCTCGGCAGCGTCGGCGGCGAACGGTTTCAGCATGTCGCCCTCGAGCACCTTGACCTGCGACTCGACTTTCTCGAGCTGGACCGCGCAGTACTTGACCAGCTCCGAGCCGCGCGCGTAGGCCGCGACCGAGGCTTCGAGCGGCAATTGGCCGGCTTCCATCTGGGTCACCAGCTGGGCCAGTTCGGCCATGGCCTGTTCGAACGATTCGGGTACGGCTCCGGGCTGCGCTATTGAATTCTTTGCCATAGATACTTTGAGTGAAACTGCGGCGCGCAACAAACTATCGCGCGGCGGGTCGGTCTAATCGCTTATTTTAGAACAATCCGTCTGGTCGGGTCGCTACCCCGCCCGCGGACGATTCGCCAGCAAGGCCGCATTTTATCGTACTTGACGATGAAACCATGAAAACGATGCTTTTCGTGCAAGCTTTTCATCTGCAGATGCCACATTCGCAGGCCGGTCCACGACTGTAGAGCCCGTTACGCGGTATAATCTCCGGTTCTGTCCGAAATACCGTATTCCGCATCCAAAATACTGGTCTTTGGATTCTTTCTCTTCTTTGGCTTAATGCTCACATTAAAGGGGGGTTGGGATGTCCGATCTGGCTACCCACGCCAAGCTGGCGCGCTCATGCGCGCAGCTTCCGGTAGATGTCTATTTTGACGAGGCGCTGCTGCAGCGCGAAATGCAGCAGTTGTTCAAGCACGGCCCGCGCTATGTCGGGCATGCACTGATGGTGCCCGACACGGGCGACTTCGCGACCCTGCCCGCCGAGCACGAAGGCCGGATGCTGGTGCGCAATGCGAACGGCATCGAAGTGCTGTCCAACGTCTGCCGCCACCGCCAGGCGCTGATGTTCAATGGCCGCGGCAACGCCAACAACATCGTCTGCCCGCTGCACCGCTGGACCTACGACCTGAAGGGCGAGTTGATCGGTGCGCCGCACTTCCCCGAGACGCCCTGCCTGAACCTGTCCAAGACCCCGCTGCAGAACTGGAACGGCCTGCTGTTCGAACAGAACGGCTACCAGGTGATGGACAAGCTGGCGCAGCTGTCGGTGGCCGGGGACTTCGACTTCAGCGGCTACATGTTCGACCACGTCGAAGTCCAGACCTGCAATTACAACTGGAAGACCTTCATCGAAGTCTACCTCGAGGACTACCACGTCGAGCCGTTCCACGCGGGCCTGGGCGGCTTCGTCAGCTGCGACGACCTGCGCTGGGAATTCGGGGCCGACTACAGCGTGCAGACGGTGGGCGTGAACCGCGGCCTGGGCAAGGCCGGTTCGCCGATCTACCAGAAGTGGCAGGAGCAGGTGCTCAAGTTCCGCGGCGGCGTGCCGCCCGAAAAGGGCGCGATCTGGTTCACCCTGTACCCGAACATCATGGTCGAATGGTACCCGCACGTGCTGATCGTCTCGACCCTGTGGCCGGACGGCCCGCAGAAAACCCGCAACGTGGTCGAGTTCTACTACCCCGAGGAGATCGTGCTGTTCGAGCGCGACTTCATCGAGGCCGAGCGCGCCGCCTACATGGAGACCTGCGTCGAGGACGACGAGATCGCCCTGCGCATGGACGCCGGCCGCCGCATCCTGCTGGCGCGCGGCGTCAACGAAGTCGGGCCTTACCAGTCGCCGATGGAAGACGGCATGCAGCACTTCCACGAGTGGTATCGCAGCAATCTCGACCTGGCCCCATCAACCATCGCAAGGACCTGATGCCCGCGCTCTGGATGTTACTCGCCAGCTTTTCGTTCGCCATCATGGGCGCATGCGTGAAGCTCGCTTCCACCACCTACACGATCTCCGAGATCGTCATGTACCGCGGCCTGATCGGCCTGATCATGCTGGCGCTGCTGGTGCGCCACCAGGGCGGCAGCCTGCGCACCGCCTACTGGAAGGAGCACGCCTGGCGCGGCTTCATCGGCGTGGTCTCGCTGTGGCTGTGGTTCTACGGGATCTCGAAGCTGCCGCTGGCCACCGCCGTCACCCTCAACTACATGTCGCCGATCTGGATCGCGGTGTTCCTGTTCTGCGCCGGCTGGTGGCATTCGAAGAACCATGTCGAGTGGCCGCTGGTGGGCGCCATTCTCCTGAGTTTTGTCGGCGTCACGCTGGTGCTGCGGCCCGCGTTCGAGGCGCAGCAGTGGCTGGGCGGCGCGACCGCGCTGGTGTCGGGCATGCTGTCGGCACTGGCCTATCTGCAGGTGCGCAAACTGGGCCTGATGGGCGAGCCCGAATACCGCGTGGTGTTCTACTTCTCGCTCATGAACCTGCTGGCCGGGACGCTGGGCAGCGCCTTCAGCGTGCGCGACCCGCAAGTGGTGATCCTGCATCCCCTGAGTTGGCATGGCGCCGGGCTGCTGCTGGCGATGGGCGTGTCGGCCACGCTGGCGCAGATGGCGATGACGCGCGCCTACCGGGTCGGCAAGACGCTGGTGATGGCCAACCTGCAGTACACCGGCATCATCTTCTCCAGCATCTGGGGCATGCTGCTGTGGGACGACCGCTTCAGCTGGCAGGTCTGGCTGGGCATGGGCGTGATCCTGGCGTCGGGTATCGCGGTCACGTTCTACAATACGCGCACGACCGAGCGCGGCACCGCCGTCGCCGGCAGCGATCCGATTTCGACCGAAACCTGAGGATGCCATGCACACGACACTGATCTCGGCAAGCGAGCTGGCGGCCCACATCGACGACCCCGATTGGGTGGTGGTCGACTGCCGGCACGACCTGATGAACCTGGCCGCGGGCCGCGACGGCTACGCGATCGGGCATATCCGCAACGCGCTGTTCGCCGATATGGAGAGCGAACTGTCGGGCGCCAAGCGCGGCGCCGACGGCCGGTTCCGCGGCCGCCATCCGCTGCCCGAGCGCGCCGCATTCATCGAGACCCTGCGCGGCTGGGGCGTGAACGACGACAGCCAGGTGGTGGCCTACGACGCGCACGGCGGCATGTTCGCGGCGCGCCTGTGGTGGCTGCTGCGCTGGGTCGGCCATCCGGCGGCGGCGGTGCTCGATGGCGGACTGGCGGCGTGGCAGGCCGCGGGCTTGCCGATGTCGGCCGAGCGCAGCATACGCCCGCGCGGCGT
>DASRXO010000113.1:0-5478 GCA_035654095.1 Telluria sp. | reverse complement strand
GGTCATCAACCCGACGCTGTTCGGTGCGCAAGGCGACGCGGGTGCCGTACAGCCGCTGGTCGTACCGCCGGAGTACGACCTGGCTCCTGGTGCGCCGGAAGGGCCGGCAGCCAACGTTGCGCGTCTGTATGCGGCCTTTGCCCACGATCTGGCGAACGGTACGCCGGGGACGCTGGCGCCCGATTTCTCTCATGCAGCCCGTATGCATGGCTGGTTGCAAGCCATTGATGATGCCGCACGCAGTGGGCAGGCGCAGACCGCGAACAATGGAGCAGCATCATGAATGATGAGATGAAGCGTTGGGAACTGACAGCATATGGTCGGCAGCATCTCGCGCTTGCGCGCCCGTCCCGAGCCGGGGCCGGGGAGAGTGTTGGTCGCCGTTGATGCCGTCGCGCTTAACTACCGTGACCACCTGATCGTAGAAAACGGCCTTGGCTTCGATTGGGTTTTCCCCATCGTGCCGGGTTCGGACATTGCAGGCCGCGTTGTTCAGGTGGGGGCTGGCGTGACCCGCTTCGCCATCGGCGATCGCGTCATCAACAGCGATATTGCCGGCTGGATCGACGGTGACGCACCAACGGAAGAAGCCAACCGCGATGCCTTCGTCGGTCGTTTGGCCGAGTATGCCGTGGTCGATCAGCCTTTTATGGAGCTTCTAATGCTTGTTGAGAATTGAGTGGAGTGATATCTCCCGTAGACAGATAGCAACGAAACCCGCTGCGGCGGTTTTTTTTTGCGAATAATGATCGCAATTAGTAAATATTCAATTTAATATTTAATATTGTTGTCATTTATTTCATCAAAACGACCAATGCTGAAGCTGATCCTCTCGACCATGTTGTCCGTTTTCCTCGTATGCCTGAGTTCCTGCGGCGGGAGCCAACAATCGGCACAGGAGAACCGTGTCGGTAGCGCGGTCGCTATGCGGGCGTCGGCGCGTGCCGGCGCCGACTACGAGGAACTGCTCCAGCAAATTTATATCGCCTATTTTGGCCGGCCCGCCGATCCGGGCGGGCTGGCCTACCACACGCAACAATTCCGTCTGGCCAACGCGCCGACGACGGTCGACGGTTTGTTGGCGAGCTATGCGACGAACGCGGCGTTGCGCGCCGAGTTGGATAGCTTCGCGTTAAGTGTTGAGTCGCAGCAGCTGTATCCGTCTTGTGCATGGGTTGGCTGCGACTATCAATGGATGTTCGCGCTGTATCGAGGCCTTTTCTCGCGCGAGCCCGACGCCGGGGGGGCGGAATTCTGGGTCAATGCGCTCCATGGTGGTGGCGCCACGCGCGCTTCGGTGCTGCTTGCTGTGTCGGCTGGCGCCCGCGGCGCCGACGCGGAGCTGTTGGCGCGCAAGATGCATGCCGCCGTGCAATTTACTCGCGCGCTGGACGCGGCGGACCAACGCGACGATTACAGCGGACAGCTCCCGAACGCGATCATGCGCGGGATGATACACAATTTAGCGAGCTTGGCGGACGATGCGGCCGTTCAGGCCGAGATCGAGGCCACCATTCGACGCATCGCTGCGCTGGCGGCCGGCACGGTGGACGAGGTCGCGCCGGGCTCACGCAAGATTCTCTTGCTCGCGTCCGTGGAGCGGTTTTCCGATAGCGGCGCGCGGCTGTCCGCGTTGGCCGAGGCGATGGCAGGCGATTTGAATCGCCTGCGACCCGATGCGACAAGCTGGGCCGTGAGCGTCGCACGCGCGGCCGATTCCGTCGCCGCCGTTCGTGCTCAGTTGAAGGGCTACGATGGCGTGATCCTCGTCGGCCGGATTCCCGTCGCCACTGATGCGAAGGGCGCTCCCTTCCTCGATGTGTACCGCCTACCCGATTGTCCGGACTTTCAGATGGACGGCGCTGGCACGGTTCTCAATGCGCTTGCCGCGCACTCGGCGGCCCCGCGCTGCCAAAACGGCTTGGTCGTGTCTGTCCTGCGCGGCACGAGCGCGCAGGGGGAATTCGCCGAAGTGGCGAACAAGCTTGATCAGATGATCGCCTATCATCGCGCCAGCAACACCGCCAACGCGCGTTGGATCCAGCGCTTCCTCATGGTGGAGGCCGGCTGGTTCGGCGGCCCCGAATTTCAGTGGGGCGACCTGTCATCGAAGTGGTTGGGCAACGAGCTGTTCGCGGCAAACGCGATCAGCTACGCGAACGAGGGCACGGCCGTGCAGCGGCGCGCCGCATTCCTTGACTGTGTTGGGCAGAACATCGAGATGTGTAACCTGAACGTGCACGGCGCGCCGCAATTTTTGGCGTTCGAGGGGGCGGGCATCCCGGGCGTGTTCTACTCCAGCGACACGGTTAACTGGTTCGCGACCGAGCTTTCTCCCCAAGCCGTCAAGGCGAAATATATTGATCTCGCGTCTTGCAGCACGCAAGACTTCTTGCCGGATTATTCGATCGGCACCAGTCTGCTGATGCGGGGTAGCGCGCTACTGACGCACGGAACAACGACGGTGACTGGGTACAGCGGCGCGTACCAGGAAGACATCATCAAGAACGAGTATGCCTTGCTGCAAAACGGCGCCACCTTCGCCGACGCCTTGTATGGCCGCATGGAAGGCTCGCCCTTGGGTGTCCAGGGTGATCCCTACATCACGATGCGCTCCGCACCGGCGGGCGCGCGGCCCAAGTTGCTTATCGACGGGAAGCGCTATCGCGACGGGGTGATGACCATTCCCGTCATAATGGCCGATGCCGTCGGCGGAACGAGCGCAGTGCGCGTGCTGAGTTTTTCAAACCGAGGCCAGGCGGATTTGCACCTGCGCATCGGCTCGACGTTCTCCGTGACGGGTGTCGATTATGGTACCGCCCGCGGTGGTGAATACGAGTTCGGTTACAACGCGCAGTATGAGATGGAGTACAGGCAAATCTTCTCCGATGGCAGCGTGCTTGCTTATCCGGACTTCGTCATCGAACAGAACGGCGGTGCGATGCCGGTGACGCTCAAACCGGGCCAAAGCGTGGCGATCACCTACAGACTCAGCGTGCGAACCGGCGCGGACGGAAAACCCAAGCGTACCGGTTTGTACACCGGTCAACTTGCGGTCACATCGGACGATCCGGACAGCGCGCGGATTTATCTGGCAATGCAAGGGCGCGTACGTTGATGGGCAGCGATTCGCGCGATGCCAAAAGACTTGGCATTTGCGCCGCGCATTAGCCGCGTGGCCTATGACCGGCCCTCACGCTTGAAATTGAAGCACCGAATTCAGGTTGCATGGATGCGTATTTGCTTCCGTTCATTGGGCCGCCTATTCCGCGCGAACAATGGCAGGCTTCAGTAGCGGCCATGCCTGGACTCGACGGCACCAACGCTGGAGTGGACGCCGCTGCGGGTTATGCCGACCGCCCCTGGGTTTCTGTTCCCGCGCCTTGATCTGCCTGGCTGCCATTCTGCTGTGCCGGAAGCGGTAGGACTCAGGTTGGTGGTGACGACTGCCTTGCAGGGCCATGACTCGCTTGACGAAACCAAATAGAATCTGTATTCTATTTGAATGGTCAGAATCGCAAAATACAATGAAGACGGTTTTATCGAGAGCGCGATCCGGATCGCTGCTCAGTGCGGCATTGGCGCGGTGTCGATGGCGTCCATCGCTTCCCAGGCGGGAGCGCCCATCGGGTCTCTCTATCACCGCTTCGATTCGCGCAACACGGTGCTGGCTCGCGCTTGGCTTAAGGTGAGAGCGGATTTTCGTGGCGAGGTCTGTTGTCATTGGGCAGGAGGCGATACATGGCGCGCCGTCGAAGCGCTGGTGCAATGGTGCCGCAGCAAGCCTGTGTACGCGCGCTTCATGCTGCAATCCGACGAGGCCCCGGACTTCGGCGAGCTGCCACCAGCTTTGCGTGCGGAACTTGAAGCAGACCAAGCCGAACTTGACGCGGCTTTCACGCGCTGTGTGCAAACCTTGCTTCCACGCGTCGACAATCCCGCCCATGTGCTGCGCTTCATTCTCATTGGAGCACCAGTGGCCATCGTCAAGCCCTTCCTGAGCCAGGACCTGCCCATTCCGCCATCCATCGATGCCGTGCTGCGTTCGTCGCACGACGCCGTCTGCAGCTGGGCGGTCAAGGCACAATAATTAAGCGCAAAGCGAACGCATGATGTATTCCCTCCAGACCGACCACGGCAAGCGCATCCCCCTTCACGACGAAGCCGCCTTCGCGGCGATGCGCCGTGTGGGCCGCGTCGCCGCGGACACCCTCGACATGATCGCGCCGCATGTTAAACCCGGCATTTCCACGGCCGAGCTCGATGCGCTCTGCGAAGCCTACATGCGCCAGGTCGGCAGCATCCCCGCCACGATCGGCTACAACGGCTACCAGCACGCGAGCTGCATTTCGGTCAATCATGTGGTCACGCACGGCATTCCGTCCCACACCAAGTATTTGCGCGAGGGTGACATCGTCAACATCGACGTAACGCCCTTGTTGGACGGCTGGCATGGCGACACCAGCCGCACCTTCCAGGTCGGCGCTGTTTCGATCTTGGCCGAGCGCCTGGTCAAGAAGACCTACGAAGCGATGTTCGCTGGCATTAACGCGGTCCGGCCCGGCGCAACCCTTGGCGACGTTGGTGCGGCGATTGAGGCGGTAGTGCGGGCGCACGGCTTTTCGTCGGTGCGTGATTTTTGCGGTCATGGCATCGGCCAAATATTCCATGATGCGCCGCAAGTGCTGCACTACGGCCGCGCCGGTGCGGGCGTTGTACTGGAACCGGGCATGATCTTTACCATCGAACCAATGCTCAACGCAGGTGGCCATCATGTCAAGGTCTTGCGAGACGAATGGACGACGGTGACCAAAGACCATTCGCTGTCGGCGCAGTTTGAGCATACGGTTGCGGTCACCGATGTCGGTGTCGAAATCTTCACGCTGTCGGCTGCCGAGCGAACAAGACTGACGCCTGCCTCCGGCGCCCAGGTGCGGGCTAGCCTGAATGCGATGCCTGAGCACCGAACCGCCTGACTCGCACGCCGCATCGGTTAGAGCTGCTCAGAGCGGCATTCCGGCACCGTCTCCATCGCACTCAGTTTCTCCACCACCATCCCAATAAACGCGGACACCGCGCTCGGCAAGTGTCGCCGGCTCGGGTACAGCACGCTCATGCCGCCGCCCGTGCGCTGGTACTGTGGCAGCACCGGCACGAGCAGGCCGGCCTGAACGTCGAGCCTGGCCATGGTGGGCGGCAGCAGCGCGATGCCGAGGCCGGCCACCGTGGCTTTGCGCAGCGCCTGGGCGGTGTTGCCGCTGAAGCGGCCGGTGACCTGCACTTCCTCCTCCACGCCATCGGGTCCGGCCAGGCGCCAGCTGGTGCGACCACTGGGGTGGGCGGAGGTCACGCACTCGTGGTTCATCAAGTCTTGCAGCGTGCCGGGTGTGCCGTGCGCCGCAATGTAGCTGGGGCTGGCCACCATGCCGTCGCTGCGGGCGCCGAGGAGCTGGCGGCCGACGTAGCCTGAGTCGAGCA
>DASRXO010000112.1:0-8930 GCA_035654095.1 Telluria sp. | reverse complement strand
GGAGTGCTGCCATGAACGCGCATCCACACGATACGGCCGGCCACGGCCACCACGATCACGGCCACGACGCCCACGCCCACGGCAGCCTGCGCAGCTACGCCACCGGCTTCGCGTTGGCGGTGATCCTGACCGTCATCCCGTTCTGGCTGGTGATGGGCAAGGTGTTCGACAAGTCCAGCACCGCCGGCTTCGTCCTGCTCGGCCTGGCGGTGGTGCAGATCGTCGTCCACATGGTGTATTTCCTGCACATGAACACCAAGTCGGAAGGCGGCTGGTCGATGCTGGCCTTGCTGTTTACGAGCATGGTCGTGTTGATCATGCTGAGCGGCTCGATCTGGGTCATGTACCACCTCAACCACAACATGATGCCTGGCATGATGTCCGAGACCATGCATCGCGACATGCCATGACGCCGGCGCCGCGCTCGCGGCGGGCGCGTCTGCTCGCGGCGTTCGGCGCGGCCCTGCTGTGCGCCGGCTTCGCCGCGCTGGGCAACTGGCAACTCCGACGCCTGCCATGGAAAGTCGCGCTGATCGCGCAAGTCGATCAGCGCGTGCATGCGGCGCCCGCCGCCGCGCCCGCCCCCACCGCCTGGTCCGGACTGAACAAGGACAAGGACGAATACCGCCGCCTGCGCCTGTCCGGCCACTTCCTCGACGCATCCAGCAGCCTGGTCCAGGCCTCGACCGAACTGGGCAGCGGCTACTGGCTGCTGACCCCGTTTTGCAGCGACGACGGCGTGATCGTGATGGTCAACCGCGGCTTCCTGCCGCCGGCCGCGGTGGGGACCGCGGGCAGCGGCGCCGTGCACGCTGCCGGCTGCGGCCAGGCGGCGGGCGGCGCCGCCATCGCCATCGCCGGCCTGCTCAGGATGAGCGAGCCGGGCGGCGGCTTCCTGCGCCACAACGACCCCGCGGCGCACCGCTGGTACTCGCGCGACACGGCGGCGATCGCCGCGGCGCGCGGCCTGCCGCCGGTCGCGCCCTACTTCCTCGACCAGGACGCGGCGCCCCAGGACAGCCCGCGCGCCATCCCGGCCGGCGCGCTGGCCGCCCCGGTCGGCGGCCTGACGGTGATATCCTTCAACAATAACCATCTGGTGTACGCCCTGACCTGGTATGCGATGGGCTTGATGGCGGCCGGCGCCTGCGCGATGGTGATGCGCGAGGGCCGCGGAGACAATAGGCGGGCAAACTGAAGGACAGGACATGCCGCAATCGAGCGGGGAAGACTGGAGCGCGGACGCGCGGGCGCGCGACATGAGGCAGGCCAGCCTGGCCGCGCACCTTGAAGAGGACACCGGCTACAGCAATATGCAACAGCTGATCCAGCTGCGCTGGATCGCCGTGATCGGCCAGATCACGACGATGGCGACGGTGACGGTCGGCTTCGGCGTCGCCCTGCCGCTGCCGGCCATGCTCGGGGTGCTGAGCTGCCTGATCGCCTTCAATATGTTCAGCCAGGAGCGCTGGCAGGACCCGCGCCCGGTCGACAACCGCCAGCTGTTCCTGGCGCTGCTGGTCGACGTGTTCAGCCTCACGCTCCAGTTGTACCTGAGCGGCGGCTTGACCAATCCCTTCGTGTTCCTGTACCTGCTGCAGATTATCCTCAGCGCGGTGCTGCTGCCGGCATGGTCGACCTGGACCATCGTCGGCATCGTCAGCCTCTGCCTGGTGATCATGGGCGCCTTCGCCAAGCCGCTGGCGATTCCCTTCGATTACGAGCGCGGGCTCGCCAGCCTGTACATCCAGGGCATCCTGATCAGCGTGGCGGTGAACGCCGCCCTGCTCGTCATTTTCCTGGTGCGCATCAACCGCAACCAGCGCGCCGGCGACGCCCAGCTGGCCGATTTGCGCCAGCGCGCCGCCGAGGAAGAGCACATCGTGCGCATGGGCCTGCTCGCCTCGGGCGCCGCCCACGAACTCGGCACGCCGCTGGCCACGCTGGCGGTGATCGTCGGCGACTGGAGCCACATGCCCGAGTTCAGCAAGAACCCGGAACTGCTGGCCGAAATCGGCGAGATGCAGACCCAGCTCAAACGCTGCAAGGCGATCGTCAGCGGCATCCTGCTGTCGGCCGGCGAGGCACGCGGCGAGTCGTCGGTGAAGACCACGATCAAGGTGTTCCTCGACCAGCTGGCCGAGGAATGGCGCGCGATTCGCACCATCCAGACCTTCGTCTACGAGAACCGGATCGAGCACGACGTGGCGGTGGTATCCGACTCGGCCCTCAAGCAGATGATCTGGAATGTGCTCGACAACGCGCTCGAAGCCTCGCCCCATTGGCTGCGGCTGGAGGCCACGCTCGAGGGCGACGCGCTGGCCCTGGTCGTGACCGACGACGGCGCCGGCTTCGCGCCCGGCATGCTCGAGCAGTTCGGCAAACCCTATCAATCGACCAAGGGACGCGTGGGCGGCGGCCTTGGCCTGTTCCTGGTGGTGAATGTCGCGCGCACCCTGGGCGGCAGCGTCAGCCCCAGCAACCGCGCGCAAGGCGGCGCCATGGTGCGGCTGAATTTGCCGCTGTCGTCCATCGCGCTCGAACCGGAGATCCCGCATGCCGCCTGAGCGCCTGCTGCTGATCGTCGAAGACGACGCCGCCTTCGCGCGCACCCTCGGCCGCTCGTTCGAGCGGCGCGGTTACCGGGTCTTGCTGGCGGCGAGTCATGACGAGGCCAGCGCCCTGCTGCCGTCGCACCTGCCGGGGTATGCGGTGGTCGACCTGAAATTGAAGGGCAATCAGTCCGGGTTGGCCTGCGTGCAGACGCTGCACGCCCACAATCCGGACATGCTGATCGTGGTGCTGACCGGATTCGCCAGCATCGGCACGGCGGTCGAAGCGATCAAGCTGGGCGCCTGCCAATACCTGGCCAAGCCGTCGACCACCGACGACATCGAAGCGGCTTTCGGCCACCTCGGCGGCAGCACCGAACTGGCGCTGACCGAGCGCACCACGTCGATCAAGACGCTCGAGTGGGAGCGCATCCATGCAGTGCTGGCCGAGACCGATTTCAATATCTCCGAAGCCGCGCGGCGCCTGGGCATGCACCGCCGCACGCTGGCGCGCAAGCTGGAAAAACAGCGCGTCAAGTAGACGCGGGCGCGGCCGTCCACGTCGCATGAAAAAGGATTCTTCAAGGATTACCGGGAGTACCGTCATTCCCGCGAAAGCGGGAATCCATGCTGAGCATGGGTTCCCGCCTGCGCGGGAACGACGTATCTCTCGCTAATCGTGAAGAACCTCAAGCGATCGCCGTGCCGCGGCCGCTCGCATCCGGCGCATCGTGTCCTCATGCGGTCTTGCGGCGCAAATACAAGACGATCTTGTCCATGTAGAGATAGACCACCGGCGTGGTGTACAGCGTCAGCACCTGCGACAGCAGCAGCCCGCCCACCATCGCGACGCCGAGCGGGCGGCGCAGCTCCGAGCCCGCGCCGCTGCCGAGCGCCAGCGGCAAGGCGCCCAGCAGCGCCGCCATGGTCGTCATCATGATCGGCCGGAAGCGCAGCAGGCAGGCCTTGTAGATCGCCTCCGCGGGGGGCAAGCCGCCCGCTTCTTCGGTGATCGCCACGTCGACCATCATGATGCCGTTCTTCTTCACGATCCCGATCAGCAGGATAATGCCGATCAAGGCGATCAGCGAAAAGTCGTAATGCAGCAGCATCAGCGCCAGCAGCCCGCCGATCCCGGCCGACGGCAGGGTCGACATGATCGTGATCGGGTGGATCACGCTTTCATACAGCACGCCGAGCACGATGAAGATCGCCAGCAAGGCCGCGGCGATCAGGAAGGGCTGGTTGGCCAGGCTGTCCTGGAAGGCCTGCGCGCTGCCCGAGAACGCCGTGGTCAGCCCGTCCGGCTTGCCGATGCTGCGCTCCTTCAGGTTGATGGCGTCGATCGCCTCGCCCGGCACGGCGCAAGATTGAACGACAAGGTCACCGCCGGAAATTGCCCGTCATGGTTCACGGTTAGCGGCGCGGCCGACATCGACAGCGAACTGAATGCGGCCAGCGGCACCGGCGCGCCGCCCTTGCCGCTCACGTAGATCCGTCCCAGCGCGGCCTGGTCGAGCTGGTAGCCGGGACCGACTTCCAGGATCACCCGATACACGCTCACCTGCGTGTAAAAGCTCGCGACCTGGCGCTGGCCGAAGGCGTCGTACAGCGTGTCGTCCACCGACTGGGTGGTCACGCCCAGCCGCGCCATCGCGTCGCGATCGAGCGCGATCTGGAGCCGCGGCGCGGTCGGTTCGGTGTCGCCCTCGACGTCGCGCAACTGCGGCAGCGCGCGCAGGGCATCGAGCATCTTCGGCGTCCATTCGTTCAGCTCGGCCAGGTTGGTGTCGCGCAGCGTGTACTGGAACTGGGTCTTGCCGACGCGCGCGCCGACCTGCAGGTCCTGGCGCGCCTGCAGGTGCAGCACGATCTCCGGCATGCCCTTGGCGCGCTTCTTGATCCGGTCCATCACTTCGTACACCGAAGCCTTGCGCAGCTCGAAGGGCTTGAGGTCGATCAGCATCCGGCCGACGTTGATCGACGGGTCGCCCTCGATCCAGAAATAGACGTTCTGGATGTCCTCGTCGCCCTTGACCGCCTCGGCCAGCGCCTGCATCCGCGTCAGCATGGCGGGATACGAGATGTCGGGCGAGGCTTCGGTCACGCCGGCGATCAAGCCGTTGTCCTGCTGCGGGAAGAAGCCCTTTGGAATCGCCACGTACAGGCCGACCGTCAGCGCCACGGTGGCGAGCATCACCGCCAGCGTCAGCGCCTGGTGCCGCAGCACCACGGCCAGGCTGCGCGCATACGCCTGGCGCATGCGCTCGATACCGGTCTCGCACCAATGATGGAAGCGCCCGCGCTGGTCGCCGTGCGCGGTCAGCAGCATGGAGCACAGCACCGGCGTGAGCGTCAGCGACACCACGCCGGAAATCAGGATCGCGATCGCGGCGGTGTCGGCGAACTCGCGGAACAGGCGGCCCACCAGCCCGCCCATGAACAGCACCGGAATGAAGACCGCGACCAGCGAAATCGTCATCGAAAAAATCGTGAAGCCAATCTCGCCCGAGCCGCGGTGGGCCGCCGGCCCGGGCGCCTCGCCGGCCTCGATGTGGCGCAGGATATTTTCGAGCATGACGATCGCATCGTCGACCACGAAGCCGATCGAAATCGTCAGCGCCATCAGCGACACGTTGTCGAGCGTGTAGCCGAGCACGTACATCACCGCCATGGTGCCGAACAGCGACAGCGGAATCACGATCGCGGGGATCAGCGTGGCGCGCCAGCTGCCGAGGAAGACGTACACCACCAGGATCACCAGCACGCAGGTGAACGCGAGGCTGGCCTGCACGTCGGCCACCGAGGAGCGGATGGTCTGGGTGCGGTCGCCCAGCAGCACCAGATGCACCGACGGCGGCAGCCGGCGCTGCAGGCCAGGCAGCACTGCCTTGACGCCGGCCACGGTGTCGTTGATGTTGAAGCCGACCTGCTTGTGCACGTCGATCAGGACCGCCTGGTGGCTGCCGATCCAGGAGCTGGTCTTGACGTCTTCCACGCTGTCGACCACCGCGCCGACGTCGCGCAGGCGCACCGTCGCGCCGTTGCTGCTGGTGAGCGCGATCGCGCCGTATTCGGCCGACTTGGCCAACTGGTCGTTGGTGTCGAGCGTGACCGAGCGGCGCGCGTCGCTGAGCGTGCCCTTGGGCCCGTTCGCGGTGGCCGCGGCGACCCGCTGGCGCACGTCTTCCAGCGTCAGGCCGAGCGCCGCGATGCGGCCGGGATCGACCTGGATGCGCACCGCCGGCTTTTGCTGGCCGTGGTAATCGATCGCGCCGACGCCCCTGACCCGGCCGAGTTCCGGCGTCAGGTAGTTCTCGACATAGTCGTCGACCGCGCCGATCGGCATGTTGTCGGAGTACACCGCGATGGTCATCAGCAGCGCATCGGCCGGATTCTTCTTCTCGAAGGTGGGCGGGTGCGGCAGGTTCTTCGGCAGGTCGCCGGCGGCGGCGTTGATCGCGCTCTGGACGTCGACCGCGGCGGCGTCGACGCTGCGCGCGAGGTCGAACTGCACCGTGATCGAACTCGATCCCAGCGAACTGCTCGAGGTGATCGACGCGACGCCCGGCAGGATCGCGAGCGCGCGCTCCAGCGGCGAGGTGACCGAGGTCGCCACCGTTTCGGCGCTGGCGCCGGGCAGGCTGGCGCTGACCGAGATGGTCGGGATATCGACTTGCGGCACGCCGGCGATCGGCAATTGCAGATAGCTGGCAATCCCGATGAACAGGATGCCGAGCATCAGCAGGAAGGTCGCGATCGGGCGTCGGATGAACCAGGCCGAGAAATTCAGGGTGCGTTCTTGCATGAGGTGCGCGCGCTCCGCTCAGCGCGCCGACGCCACGGGCGCCACGCGCTTGCCCGCTTCGGTCTGGAACTGGCCCTCGACGATGACCCGCTCGCCGCCGCGCAATCCGGACAGGATCACGGTGCGCTGGCCCGACACCGGCCCCGCTTCGACGTCGCGCGATTCGGCCAGGTTGTCGGCCCCGACCACGAACACGAAGGGACGCTTGGCCCCGGCCTGGATCGCGATGGTGGGCGCGGTGACCGCGTCGTGCAAGTCTTCGAGCATGACGCGCACCGACACGAAGGCGCCCGGCCACAAGCCCTCCTTGTTGTTGGGGAAGGTCGCTTTGCAGCGGATAGTGCCGGTCGCGACGTCGACCTGGTTGTCGATCAGCGCCAGGCTGCCTTCGTCGAGCACGGTCTGGCCGTCCGGCGCGAGTGCGCTGACCGCCAGCGGCCGATGGCCTTGCTGCTCGCGCAGGGTGGCCAGCATAGCCTGCGGCAGCGCGAAGCTGACCGCGATCGGATGGATCTGGCTTAGCGTGACCAGGCCGCCGGTATCGCTGATGTGCACCACGTTACCCGCGTCCACCAGGCGCGCGCCCGCGCGGCCGTCGATCGGCGCGCGGATGGTCGCATAGCCGAGCTGGAGCCGGGCCTGCTCGGTTTGCGCGCGGTCCGCGTCCAGCGTTGCGCGCAGCTGCTCGTAGGTGGCGCGGGTCGCCTCCAGCATTTGCGCCGCGATCATGCCCTGCTTGATCAGCTCTTCGTAGCGGTCCACGTTGCGCTTGGCGGCGACCAGCAAGGCGGCGTCCTTTGCCTCCTGCGCCAGGGCGGCGCGCAAGGCGACCTCGAACGGCCGCTTGTCGAGTTCGACCAGCACCTCGCCGCGCTTGACGGCGCTGCCCTCGGTGAAGCCGACGCGCTCGATCTGGCCGTCCACCCGCGGACGTACCGACACCGTATTGAAGGCCTGCACCGTCGCGATGCTGTCGAGATAAACGTGCGCATCGCCGCGCAAGGCGAGATCGACCTTGACGGGCGCACCCTTGGCGCCCTTGTCCGGCGCCGGCGCCGCACCGAGCGCGCCGCGATGGGTGGCCACGAAGGCGCCCGCGCCGGCCACTGCCAGCAGAACCACAATGACCGCGTACTTGAATAATTTCATATTGACAGACGCCCTGGTGTGCAGCGTCGGATGATACCGGTGCGATCATTAAGAAAGAATTAAGCATCGGGGGTGACCGCAGGCAGCAGTTCGGCTACCATGCCGACATGACCGCATCGAACCCTTCCGCTCCCGGCACCAAGCTCGGACGCATTATCCGCGCCCGCCCGCGCCTCGCCGCTTGCGCCTTGCTCGGACTGGCGACCGCCCTGCTGTTCCCGCAAGCGCTGGCGGCGCACACCGTCACCCGCCTGATCATCGGCTGGAACGTCGGCGCCGGCGCCTACCTGATCTTCGCCGCAAGGATGATGTTCTGGTCGTCCCACGAACGCATGCGCAACCGCGCCTTGCTGCAGGACGAGGGACGTATCGCGGTGCTGGCGCTGGTCGTGGTGGCCGCGATCGCCTCGCTGGGCGCGATCGTCAACGAGCTCGCGGTCGCCAAGGACCTGCACGGCGCGACCCGCTACACCCACATCGCCCTGGCGGCGGCGACCTTGCTGTCGTCGTGGGCCTTCACCCAGGTGATGTTCGCGCTCCATTACGCGCATGACTACTACCTCGCCGAATTGCGCGGCTGTCCGGGCGGTCTCGACTTCCCCGGCGGGCACCGGCCCGACTATGGCGACTTCCTGTATTTTTCCTGCGTCATCGGGACCTCGGGCCAGACCGCGGACGTCAGTTTCACGACCCGGGCCCAGCGCCGCACGGGGCTGGTGCATTGCGTGCTGGCGTTCTTCTTCAACGCGACGCTGCTCGCGCTGACCATCAATATCGCGTCGGGCCTGTTCTAGTCTTCAGGGAGCGGGCCGACAAATCTCGGCACAGAAATCGAGGAAGGCCTCCACCGCCGCCGGCGGGAGACGGCGCGACGGGCGAATCGCATACAGGGGAAAAATCTCGCCCTGCCAGTCGGGCAACAACTCCACCAGCGCGCCACTCGCGATCTCCGCCTCCACGGCAAGCGCCAGTACCTGCGCCACGCCGGCGCCGGCCACGCAGGCGCGCACCATGGTGTCGCCATCCGACAGGATCAGCCGGCCGCTGGTCGCCACCGGAAGAACCTCCTTACCGCGATGGAACTCCCATGGGAAGGGGCGGCCTTGCTGGGCATCGATGTACTGAATGCAGTCGTGGCGCGCCAATGCCGCCGGCGTCTTCGGATGCCCATGGCGCCGCAAGTACGCCGGCGCCGCCACGGTCAGTACCCGCGTATGGAGCAGAAGCCGCGACGACATGCTCGATGCCGGCTGCGGCCCGAAGCGCACGGCGGCGTCGATGCCCTCGGCCACCAGATCGCCGGCCTCGGCCGATGGCGCCATCCTCAGTTCGAGTTCCGGATAACGCGCTGTAAATTCCGGCAGCCTCGGTGCCAGCAGGTGGCGTGCGAACAGCGGGTTGAGGCTGACCCGGATCGATCC
>DASRXO010000111.1:0-2152 GCA_035654095.1 Telluria sp. | reverse complement strand
CATCATGTTCAAGAACCTCGGCATGGACAACGGCAAGGCGGCCCAGTATTCGAGCCTGCTGATCCTGGCCTACACCATCAAGCCGCTGTTCGCTCCCTTCGTGGAGATGTACCGCACCAAGAAGTTCTTCGTGCTGTGCGCGCAGTTGCTGGTGGGGCTGGGCTTCGCCGGTATCGCGCTGGCGATGGCGCTGCCGGACTACATGGCGGTGCTGATGCCGCTGTTCTGGATGATGTCCTTCATCGGCGCCACGCAAGACATCGCCAGCGACGGCGTGTACGTCACCTCGCTCGACCAGCGCACGCAGTCGCTGTACTGCGGCATCCAGAGCCTGTCGTGGAATATCGGGCCGATCGTCGCTTCCGGCGGGCTGGTGTACCTGAGCGGCCGGCTGCACACCGACGTGTTCCACCACGACGCCAAGGTGTTCGGGCCGGACTGGATGGAGGCGTGGCGCATCGTGTTCTTCATCGCCGCCGCGGTCACCGTCCTGATGGCGCTGTGGCACGCGCGCGTGATGCCCGATGGCGCGCGCGCCACCGACACCCCGGCCAGCGCGGGCGATGCCCTGCGCATCCTGCGCGACGCCTTCGTCACCTTTTTCCGGAAGCGCGATGTGTGGCGGATGATCGCGTTCGCCTTCCTGTTCAGGCTCAGTATCGGTTTCCTCGAGAAGATCGGGCCGTTCTTCATGGTCGATGGCGCGGTCCAAGGCGGGCTGGGGCTGTCGAACGAGCTGCTGGGTATTATCTACGGCACCTACGGGCTGGCCGCGGTGCTGCTCGGGTCCCTGCTGGGCGGGGTCTTCGTGGCGCGGCGCGGCTTGAAGTCCACGCTGTTCCTGCTCTGCTGCGCGGTGAACATCCCGAACGCCACCTTCCTCGCGATGAGCATCTACCAACCATCCGACCTGTTCGCGATCGGCGCCGGCGTGGTGATCGAAAAATTCTTTTTCGGTTTCGGCTCGGTCGGTTTCATGATCTACCTGATGCAGCAGCTCGCGCCCGGCAAGTACATGACCACCCACTACGCCTTCGGCACCGGCCTGATGGGCTTATGCGGCATGCTGACCGGCGTGATCAGCGGCCACCTGCAGCAAGCCATGGGCTATGTGGGCTACTTCGGCTTCGTCATGGCGGCGACGATCCCCTCCTTCCTTGCCTGCTGGTTCGCCCCCTTCAACATCGCGCAAGAAGCGGCGCCGGCGAAGGGGAGCAAGCCAGTCGCAGCCGCTCAGGAGACCGCGCCGACGCAATAGTCGGTCATCGCGGCCAGCACCGCCGGGTCTTCGCCGACCGCACCGGCGACGTCGATCGCCAGCCCGGGATGGTCGAGCCGCAGCTGCGCCACCAGCAGCGGCAGGTCGCGCAGCAGATGGCCGCCCTGCCCCAAAAACACCGGCACCACCGTGACACGCGTGACGCCGTCGGCCGCCAGCGCGGCCACGTGCGCCGGCAAGCGCGGCTCCATCAGCTCGAGGAAGGCCAGCGACACCGCCACGTCCGGCAGGCGCGCCTGCGCCATGTCGCGCAGCCGTTCGAACGGCGCGGCCCACGACGCGGCCCGTGCGCCATGCGCGAACAGCACCAGCGCGCGCTTGTCCATCAGTGTCGCTCCACCCACCACAAGGCGCCCAGCGCCAGCGCCAGGAACAGCAGGCTCGGTGCGATCGCCGTCACCACCGCCGGCCAGGTGGTCAGCATGCCGAGGCGGGAAAACAGTGTATTGACCAGCATGAAGCTCACCCCGATCATGATGCCGATGAAGATCTTGAGGCTCACGCCGCCGCTGCGCGTGTGCAGGTAGGCGAACGGCAGCGCCAGCGCCATCAGCACGAAAATCGCCAGCGGGTCGATCAGCTTTTTCCAGAACGCGATCTTGAAGCGGTCGGTCTCCTGCCGGTTCTCGGCCAGGTGGCGTGTGTACACCGCCAGCTCGTTGGCCGACATGCGCTCCGGGTCCGACGAGGACACCGACAAAATCTTCGGCGTGATCTCGGACACCAGCTCCATGCTCGGCAGCTTGCGCGTGACCACGCCGCTGGTCTCCTGGCCGAAGGTGTTCTGGCTCTCGCCGGCCAGGGGCGGACCGGATTCCGGCACCACCGTGACACGCGTGACGCCGTCGGCCGCCAGCGCGGCCACGTGCGCCG
>DASRXO010000110.1:0-7191 GCA_035654095.1 Telluria sp. | reverse complement strand
TGCGGACGTGGGTGAGGCAGATCAATCATCTGCCGGACTAGCCTTATGCCGATTTTTCGAACAATTCCCGTCCGATCAGCATGCGACGGATCTCGCTGGTGCCCGCGCCGATCTCATACAGCTTCGCGTCGCGCCACAAGCGGCCGACCGGGTACTCGTTGATATAGCCGTTGCCGCCCAGCGCCTGGATCGCCTCGCCCGCCATCCAGGTGGCTTTCTCGGCGCTGTACAAGATCGCGCCGGCGGCGTCCTTGCGCAAGTTGCGGATCGCTTCCGGCGTGGTGGCGCGGTCGCAGGCCTGGCCCACCGCGTAGACATACGCCTTGCACGCCATCATGGTCGAATACATGTCCGCCAGCTTGCCTTGCATCAGCTGGAACTCGCCGATCGGCTGGCCGAACTGCTTGCGGTCGTGCACATAGGGCACCACCGCGTCCATGCAGGCGGCCATGATGCCCAGCGGCCCGCCCGACAGCACGGTGCGTTCGAAATCGAGCCCCGACATCAGCACGTTGACGCCCTTGCCCAAGCCGCCCAGCACGTTCTCGGCCGGCACCTCGCAATCCTGGAACACCAGCTCGCCGGTGTGCGAGCCGCGCATGCCCAGCTTGTCGAGCTTTTGCGCGACCGAGAAACCCTTGTAGCCTTTTTCGATCAGGAAGGCGGTCATGCCGCGCGGGCCGGCCTCGAGGTCGTTCTTGGCGTAGACCACCAGCAGGTCGGCGTCGGGGCCGTTGGTGATCCACATCTTGGTGCCGTTCAGGACCCAGCGGTCGCCCTTGAAATCGGCGCGCAGCTTCATGCTGACCACGTCCGAACCGGCGTTCGGCTCGGACATCGCGAGCGCGCCCACGTACTCGCCCGAGATCAGCTTCGGCAGGTAGCGGCGCTTCTGCGCTTCGGTGCCGTTGCGCTTGATCTGGTTGACGCACAGGTTCGAGTGCGCGCCATAGGACAGGCCGACCGAGGCCGAGGCGCGCGAGATCTCTTCCATCGCGACGATGTGGGCCAGGTAGCCCATCTGGGCGCCGCCGTATTGCTCGTCGACCGTGATGCCCAGCACGCCCAGCTCGCCCATCTTGCGCCACAAATCCATCGGGAACTGGTCGCTGCGGTCGATCTCGGCGGCGCGCGGGGCGATTTCGGCGGCGGCGAATTGCTGCACCGCTTCGCGCAGCGCGGCGATGTCCTCGCCATGGTCAAAGGTCAAGCCTGGAAGGTGCAGCATGTCGTCCTCACGAAGGTTATTGTGGGCAAACCAGAATGATACGCCGGTGTGACGTTAACGTAAACGTAAAGTAAAACGCGGCGGCGGCTCAGCTGGTCGCGCCGGCCAGCATGCGCCGGCATTCGTCCTCGTGGGCGGCGATCTCGGCCAGCGCGACCTCGATGTCCTCGCGCTGCTGCTCGAGGGTCTCGCGCTGGTGCGCCAGCACGCCCAGGAAGCGGGTCATCTGGGCCACGGTGTCCTTGGGCGACTCGTACATGTCCACGATACTCTTGATTTCGGACAAAGTCAGGCCCAGGCGCTTGCCGCGCAAGGTCAGTTTGAGGCGGGTGCGCTCGCGCGGGGTGTAGACCCGGTTGCGGCCGCCCGCGCCTTCGCGCGCGGGGCTCAGCAGCCCCTGGTCTTCGTAAAAGCGGATGGCGCGCGCCGTGATGTCGAATTCGCGCGCCAGTTCGGCGATGGTGTAGGTGGGCATGGGTAAGGAGTAGTTCGATTAGAATCGCTGCTAGGGGCTTCCGTTTACGTCAACGTCAAGGACATTGTAGCGCGCCCGCCGCCTTTATGAACGTGAAAGATCCGCCATGAACCCTCTCGAATCCCAGCTCGCCTATCCGCTTGGCGATACCTTGCCGGCCATCGGCGCGACAGTCGAGCTGGCGCCCGGCCTGCGCTGGCTGCGCATGCCGCTGCCGTTCGCGCTCGACCATATCAATCTGTGGCTGCTGGAAGATGCCGTCGAGGACCAGGCCGGCTGGAGCGCGGTCGATTGCGGCGTCGCCAACGACGCCACCCGCGCCGCCTGGGACCAGGTGCTGGCCGGCTTGCCGGGCCAGCGCCTGCTGCGGGTGTTCGCCACCCATTGTCATCCCGACCACATCGGCCTGTCGGGCTGGTTGTGCGGGCGCTTCGGCGCACCGCTCTGGATGAGCACCGGCGAGTACGGCTTCGCGCGCATGATGGCGGCCGCACTGCCGGGCGTGGACGGCACCGCGGCGATTCCCCACTTCCAGCGCCACGGGTTGGTCGACCCGGCGCTGCTGGAACAGATGCGCGGCCGGCGTCAGTATTATCCCTCGCTGGTGCCGGCGGTGCCCGAAGCCTATACCCGGATCCAGGACGGCCAGCAACTCCGGATCGGCCGGCACGGCTGGCGCGTGATTGCCGGCTTCGGCCATTCGCCCGAACATGCTTCCCTGTATTGCGAGGCGCTGGGGGTGCTGATCTCGGGCGACATGGTGTTGCCGCGTATTTCCACCAATGTGTCGGTCTTCGCGGTCGAGCCGGAGGGCAATCCGCTCCAGCTCTACCTCGATTCCCTGGGCCGCTTCGCCGACCTGCCGGCCGACACCCTGGTGCTGCCTTCCCATGGCCGGCCGTTCCGCGGCCTGCATACCCGCATCGGCCAGCTGCGCGCGCACCACGCCGCGCGCCTGGCGGAGGTGATCGACGCCTGCGCCGCGCCGCACAGCGCGGCCGCCATCGTACCGCTGATGTTCCGGCGCCCGCTGGACGCCCACCAGCTCAGTTTCGCGCTCGGCGAAGCGCTGGCCCACCTGCACAAATTGTGGAAGGACGGTAGCGTGCGGCGGCTAACCGGGAGTGACGGCATCATCCGTTTCCAGACCGTTTGACACTGGCGGTTACCCCGAAAACATGGTTGAATAGGCCAGGTTTGCGAGGTATTTCGGCGCGCTTGCGATCTCGCCAAAAGGCGTCGAATTGTTACATAATGATGTCGTGATTGTCACAATTGGTCTCAACCGTCAAGAGACTGACTTTCATGACGTTGCGTGAAATAGTGCCACCCATGAATTCATCAAACGAACGGGAAAGTTTTAGTGAACGCCTGCAGCAGGCACTGAAAAACGCCCATTACTCACCAGACAGTCCAACTCGCCTGGCGCGGGAATTTAACATTCGCTTCGACGGACGGCCCATCACAGTGCATGCAGCCCGCAAATGGCTGGTAGGAGAGGCGATTCCCACGCAGGAGAAACTGCGGATGATCGCGCAATGGCTCGGCGTGCCTGCCGAATGGTTGCGCTTTGGCGGCGCAGAAAGCGTGGCCAGGAACGGCGAGCTGCCGACCGGATTGTCACGTTTTGAATCGGCGGATGTGAAATTGATCGCCGATTTGCAGCGTCTCGACGAACATCATCGTCAAATTGCACGCGAATTTATTCGCATGCTTGTAAGAATTAATTACCAAAAGTAGGTTTTTTGCATTTGAATCGACCCTCCCCTGGCCGCTCCAAGGCCGCGCCGGACAGGCGTACGGAGCACGCGCCGCGCACCGCCTTCCCCGCTAAAGAATTGTCATCGCAATGCCATCGAATTGGTGCACAATACCAAAGTCGCTTCCGCAAATAAAATACCTTGTGGCAATTTGATGTATTGTGCAGCCAAGGGGCGGATAGTGGCTCATAATCGCAGCAGGCGTCTTGCCCCCCTTGTTACGTAACGAAGCCGAGGACTCAGCCGTCTTATGAAAAGTAACTACAGCAACACCGCGCAACTCAAGGATTTGATGACCGTTCCCCCCATGACCGCAGCGCAGCATGCCGAAGTGATGCGAAAACGCATACAGCATCGCCGGATGGTCGAAGAAGCAAAAGAATTGAAAAAGGCCGACAGCTGGCAGCTCGAAAAGCGCTAAGCCTGTCCGCAGTCCCCCGAGGCATCGCCGGCTGACAGCCCCCGGCGCCGTCTGGTGTCACAGCCCAGCCCTTGCAGGGGCTGGTCGTTGCGCAGCAGGCAGCATGCTGCCTGAAATCCTGCTTCACCTACGCCTCCGGGCCCGCCTTCATGCCGGCCCAGCGGGGCGCCAGCGCGTGCTCGATACCGAACAAGTCGATGACCCGCGCCAGCGTGTGGTCGACCATCTCGTCGATGCTGGCCGGCTTGTGATAAAAGCTCGGCAGCGGCGGGAACACGATCCCGCCCATTTCCGTCACCGCCGTCATATTGCGCAGGTGCGCCAGGTTGAACGGCGTTTCGCGCACCATCAGCACCAGCCGGCGCCGTTCCTTGAGCATGACGTCGGCCGCGCGCGCGATCAGGTTGTCGGACAGCCCCAGCGCCACCGCGGCCAGGGTCTTCATCGAACACGGCGCGATGATCATGCCGTCCGACTGGAACGAACCGCTGGCGATCGCCGCGCCGACGTCGCGGTTCTTGTGCACCACGTGGGCCAGCGCTTCGACCTCGCGCCGCTGCAGGCCGACTTCCTGGTGCAGGGTCAGGGCGGCGGCATCGGACACCACCAGGTGGGTCTCGATGCCGGGCGTGGCGGCCAGCGCGTGCAGCAGGCGCACGCCATACACCGCGCCGGTGGCGCCGGTGATGGCGACCACCAGCCGCCGCGGCCGCGCATCAGGCATTGAGCAGGGCTTTGAGTTCGCCCGATTCGAACATCTCGTTCATGATGTCGGAGCCGCCGATGAATTCGCCCTTCACGTACAGCTGGGGAATGGTCGGCCAGTTCGAATAGTCCTTGATGCCCTGGCGCACTTCAGGGTCTTCCAGCACGTTGACGGTGGCGATGTTCTCGACCCCGCAGGCCTTCAGGATTTGGATCGCGCGGCCTGAAAAGCCGCATTGCGGAAACTGGGCGGTGCCCTTCATGAACAGCACCACGGGGGTGGCGGTCACGGTCTCTTTGATCCAGGTTTGTACGTCGCTCATGGCTGCCTCAGTGGGAAAAATGAAAAGATGGCGCCATTTTATAAGAAAACGCCGCTAACCGCGCAGCTTGGCGAAGGCCGCCGCCATCGCCCCGGCCGCCGGCGCCGGCGCGCGCTCCTGCTTCTGCTGGTGCTGCGCCAGGCGCTTGCCGTCGCTGCGGTCGGGCCGCTGCTCGGGCTTGCTGCCGGCCTGCGGCGCGCTGTCGGTCAGGCGCATGGTCAGGGCGATGCGCTTGCGCTTCTCGTCCACCTCCAGCACCTTCACGCGCACCACCTGGCCCGCCTTCACCACCGTGTGCGGGTCCTTCACGAAGCTGGCCGACAGCGCCGAGATGTGCACCAGCCCGTCCTGGTGCACGCCGATGTCGACGAAGGCGCCGAACGCCGCCACGTTGGTCACCACGCCCTCGAGGATCATGTCGGGCCGCAGGTCGCGGAGCTCCTCCACCCCTTCCTTGAAGGTCGCGGTGGTGAATTCGGGCCGCGGATCGCGTCCCGGCTTTTCCAGCTCCTTCAGGATGTCGGAAATCGTCGGCACGCCGAACTTCTCGTCCGCGTACCGCGCCGGGCTCAGGGTCTTGAGCAGGGCGCCGTCGCCGATCACCGCCTTCATGTCCTTCTTGATGTCGGCCAGGATCTTCTCGACCACCGGATACGATTCCGGGTGCACCGCCGAGGCGTCCAGCGGGTTCTCGCCGCCCATCACCCGCAGGAAGCCGGCCGCCTGCTCGAAGGTCTTGTCGCCCAGCCGCGGCACCGCCTTGAGCGCCGCGCGCGAAGCGAACGCGCCCTTCATGTCGCGGTAGGCCACAATGCTCTGCGCCACGCTGGCCGACAAGCCGGACACCCGCGCCAGCAGCGGCGCCGAGGCGGTGTTCACGTCGACCCCGACCGCGTTCACGCAATCCTCGACCACCGCGTCGAGCGCGCGCGCAAGCTGGCTCTGGCTGACGTCGTGCTGGTACTGGCCGACGCCGATCGACTTCGGATCGATCTTCACCAGTTCGGCCAGCGGATCCTGCAGGCGGCGCGCGATCGACACCGCGCCGCGCAGCGACACATCCATGTCGGGCAGTTCGCGCGAGGCGAATTCGGAGGCCGAGTAGACCGAGGCGCCGGCTTCCGACACCACGATCTTGGTCAGCTTGAGTTCGGGCCGCTGCTTGATCAGCTCTTGCGCCAGTTTGTCGGTCTCGCGCGAGGCGGTGCCGTTGCCGATCGAGATCAGCGAGACATGGTGTTTGGCGGCCAGCTGGCCCAGCACATGCAGCGCGCCGTCCCAATCGTTCTTCGGCTGGTGGGGATAGATCACGGCGGTGTCGACCACCTTGCCGGTGGCGTCGACCAGCGCCACTTTCACGCCGGTGCGCAGGCCGGGATCGAGGCCCATGGTGGCGCGCGGGCCGGCCGGCGCGGCCAGCAGCAGCGCCTTCAGGTTCAGCGCGAACACATTGATCGCGTCGAGTTCGGCGCGTTCGCGCAGCGCGCCCATCAACTCGGTCTCGAGGTGCATGAAACTCTTCACCCGCCAGGTCCAGCGCGCGGTGTCGGCCAGCCATTTGTCGGCCGGGCGGCCCAGGTTCTGGATGCCGAAACGGGCGGCGATGCGGCCTTCGCAGGGATTGTGCGGCGCGTCCCATTTCGGCTTGTCGGCCTCGGTGTCGAGCCGCAGGATCACGTCCAGCATGCCTTCGCGGCGGCCGCGCAGCAGCGCCAGCGCGCGGTGCGAGGGGACGGTCGACAGGCTCTCGGCATAATCGAAATAGTCGGCGAATTTTTCGCCCTCGTCCTGCTTGCCCTCGACCACTTTGGATTCGACCACGCCGTGCTCCCGCACATAGTCGCGCAGCGACTGCAGCAGGGTGGCGTCTTCGGCGAAGCGTTCCATCAGGATCTGGCGCGCGCCGTCGAGCGCGGCCTTGGTGTCCGCCACGCCCGGATTGTTGCCTTCGCTGGTGGTGAACGCCTCGCGCAGATAGCCGGCGGCCACCGCCTCCGGGTCCTGGGCCGGGTCGGCCAGCAGGCTGTCGGCCAGCGGCGCAAGCCCGGCTTCGATCGCGATCTGGGCCTTGGTGCGGCGCTTTTGTTTGTATGGAAGATACAAATCTTCGAGGCGCGTCTTGTCTTCCGCATGGCTGATCGCATCGAGCAAGGCCGGTGTCATCTTGTTTTGCTCGCCGATTGAGGCGATGATGGCAGACCGGCGTTCTTCCAGCTCGCGTAAATAGCGCAGGCGCTCTTCCAGCAGGCGCAGCTGGATGTCGTCGAGGCCGCCGGTCG
>DASRXO010000109.1:0-4073 GCA_035654095.1 Telluria sp. | reverse complement strand
CACGGCGGCCAGCTCATGGTGGGAGCTGCCGCGGTAGCCGTAGGCATTGGCCAGCAGCAGCACCAGCACCGGGCGGATGCGTTTGCCGCCGGCGCTGATGATGTACTCGGCGATCTGGTTCACGAGGCTGACCTCGGAATGCAGGCGCGCGCGAATCACCGTGTTGACCGCCTCCACGTCCGCGGCGATCGATTGGGCAATGTTGTTCTTTTGAGCGTGTAAGATAGCGGCTGACAAGGCTGACCTGCAATAGACGTTAGGTGCCCGGATTATACGACAAGCACGCCAAACCCGTCCCACTGATGGCCGGGCATATATTCCCGCCAAGCATCATCCGCGTCCGGTGCTGACGTTGCCGACATACCACGAACAACTGGCTTTGTGCATGCCTTTTGACGAAAATTTTCAACCCATGTATAATCTGCGGTTCCCCCGGCTCCGGCCAGGGAATTCTTTCAACATTTGATGAGGTTTCAAATCATGTACGCGGTCATAAAAACCGGTGGCAAGCAATACAAAGTTGTCGCTGGCGAAAAACTTAAAGTAGAACAGATACCGGCAGACATTGGTTCCGAAATCACCATCGATCAAGTTCTCGCAGTAGGCGCGGGCGACACCATCAAGTTCGGTGCGCCATTGGTCGAAGGTGCAAAGGTACTGGTTACTGTAGTGGCACACGGTCGTCACGATAAAGTGAAGATTTTCAAGATGCGTCGTCGTAAGCACTACCAGAAGCATCAAGGCCATCGCCAGAATTTCACCGAAATCCAAATCGTCTCGATCAACGGCTAAACGCTGTTGGCCCGGTCTCACCAGCTATCAAGGAGCACTTAAATGGCACACAAAAAAGGCGGCGGCACAACGCGCAACGGCCGTGATTCAGAATCGAAACGCCTCGGCGTGAAGGTGTACGGCGGCCAGGCGATCAACGCCGGCGGCATCATCATCCGTCAGCGCGGCACCCCGGTGCGCGCAGGCGAAAACGTCGGCACGGGCAAGGATCACACCCTGTTCGCGCTGGTCAACGGCAAGGTCAAGTTCGTGGTCAAGGGCGCAGGCTCGAAGCAGTTCGTGACCGTCGTTCCGAACGAAGCGGTCGCGGCAGCTTAAGCACCCGCGCCGCTTGCGGCGCATACTTGTAAGGCGCAAGCCTTCCATCGAAAGGCTCTGCCAACGGTAGAGCCTTTTTAGTTTTATGGCGGTACCCACATGAAGTTTATCGACGAAGCAAAAATCGAAGTCATCGCCGGCGACGGCGGGAATGGCTGCGCCTCGTTTTGCCGCGAGAAGTTCCGCCCCTTCGGCGGTCCGGACGGCGGCGACGGCGGCAAGGGCGGTTCGATCTGGGCGGTCGCGGACCGCAACATCAACACCCTGGTGGATTTCCGCTTCTCCAAGATGCACAAGGCCAGGGATGGCGAACCGGGCCGCGGCGCCGACTGCTACGGCAAGGGCGCCGACGACATCCACATGCGCATGCCGGTCGGGACCCTGATCGTCGATAACATCAACGGCGAGATCATCGCCGACCTGACCGAACACGGCCAGGTCGAACTGCTGGCCAAGGGCGGCGAGGGCGGCTGGGGCAATATCCACTTCAAGTCCTCGACCAACCGCGCGCCGCGCCAGAAGAGCGAGGGCAAGGAAGGCGAACGGCGCGAACTGCGCCTCGAGCTCAAGGTGCTGGCCGACGTCGGCCTGCTCGGCATGCCGAACGCCGGCAAGTCGACCTTCATCACCGCGGTGTCGAACGCGCGCCCGAAGATCGCCGACTATCCGTTCACCACCTTGCACCCGAACCTGGGCGTGGTGCGCGTGTCGCACGAAAAGAGCTTCGTGATCGCCGACATCCCGGGCCTGATCGAAGGCGCGTCGGAAGGCGCGGGCCTCGGCCACCAGTTCCTGCGCCATTTGCAGCGCACCGGACTGCTGCTGCACATCGTCGACCTCGCGCCCTTCGAATCGGGCGTCGACCCGGTCAAGGAAGCCAAGGCGCTGGTCAAGGAACTCGAGAAGTATGACGAAGCGCTGGTCGACAAGCCGCGCTGGCTGGTGCTCAACAAGCTCGACGTGGTGCCCGAGGACGATCGCAAGAAGATCGTCAAGGACTTCGTCAAGCGCATGGCCTGGAAGGGCCCGGTGTTCGAGATCTCGGCGCTCAACCACGACGGTTGCCCGGAGCTGGTCAACGCCATCTACCTGCACCTCGAAGAGAAGCGCAACAGCGAGCACCGCGCCGAAGAGACGCAGATGACCGAAGAAGCGCGCGGCATCGCCTCGATCGACCCGGACGATCCGCGTTTCAAGATCCTCGAAGAGTAGTGGCGGTACCCGTGACCCGCGCAGTGCTGCGTACGCGGCTACTGCACCTGATCGCGACCGTGAGTTCGCTGGCGGCCCTGATGGCCTTGCTGGATCCGGACCGGGTGGCGGACGTCATGGGCTTGTTTCTCGTTGGCGTAAACGGCTACAGCCAGTTTTACGCCATCTATGTCGGCACCAGGTTCGCCACCGCGGCCCTGGCGCTGGTAGCGGCAAGGCAGGGCGATCAGCCTGTCCTCGGCGATATCACTGCAATGTTCGTCCTGGCGCAGCCGGCCGGCCGCTGCATCGCGGCCTTCGCGATCGGACTGCCCCAGGGGCCCTTATTAATCGTATGCGGGTTGGAACTGGCGGGCGGCCTGGCGCTGCTCGCCTTGCGCCCGCGCTGAGGTTCGCTGCCGATGAAATCCGTCATTCAACACGCCACCCGCGTCATCATCAAGGTCGGCTCCTCGCTGGTCACCAACGACGGCCGCGGGCTCGATCACGCCGCCATCGCGCGCTGGGCCGCGCAGATCGCCGCCTTGCGCGCGCTGGGCAAGCAGGTGGTGCTGGTCAGCTCGGGCGCGATCGCCGAGGGCATGCTGCGGCTCGGCTTCGACCGGCGCCCGACCGACATCCACGAACTGCAGGCCTGCGCCGCGGTCGGGCAGATGGGCCTCGCGCAAATCTATGAGTCGAGCTTCCGCGCGCATGGCCTGGGCACCGCGCAAGTGCTGCTCACGCATGCCGACCTGGCCGACCGCGAGCGCTACCTGAATGCGCGCTCGACCCTGACCACCTTGCTGCGGCTCGGCGTGGTCCCGATCATCAACGAGAACGACACCGTGGTCACCGACGAAATCAAGTTCGGCGACAACGACACCCTGGGTGCGCTGGTCGCGAACCTGATCGAAGCCGATGCGCTGATCATCCTCACCGACCAGCACGGCCTGTTCTCGGCCGATCCGCGCAAGGACCCGGCGGCGCGCTTGATCGCCGAAGGCAATGCCGGCGATCCGGCGCTGGAGGCGATGGCGGGCGGCGCCGGCAGCAGCATCGGGCGCGGCGGCATGCTGACCAAGATCCTCGCGGCCAAGCGCGCGGCAGGGTCGGGCGCGCACACCATCATCGCCTGGGGCCGCGACAGCGACGTGCTCACGCGGCTGGCGGCCGGCGAAGCGATCGGCACTCAGCTGACCGCGCAGACCGGCCCGCTGAAGGCGCGCAAGCAGTGGATGGCCGATCATTTGCACACGGTGGGTAAGGTGGTGCTCGACCAGGGCGCGGTGCAGAAGCTGGCCAAGGAAGGCAAATCGCTGCTGCCGATCGGCGTGATCGCGGTGCAGGGCGAATTCGGGCGCGGCGCGGTGATCACCTGCCTGGCCGAAGACGGCACGCCGATCGCGCGCGGGCTGTCGAATTACACCAGCGGCGAAGCGCGCCGCATCATGCGCAGGCCGTCGGCCGAGATCGAAGGCATCCTCGGCTTCCTCGAAGGCCCCGAGCTGATCCACCGCGACAACCTGGTGCTGTTGTAAGGCGTGGGCACGATAAATCGTACCCACCCTACGCTGCGCTGGATGTGCGGGCGTGGCGTGGGCACGATAAATCGTACCCACCCTACGCTGCGCTGGATGTGCGGACGTGGCGTGGGCACGATAAATCGTACCCACCCTACGCTGCGCTGGATGTGCGGACGTGGCGTGGGCACGATAAATCGTACCCACCCTACGCTGGATGTGCGGGCGGTAGGGTGGGTACGGCGACGC
>DASRXO010000108.1:0-4057 GCA_035654095.1 Telluria sp. | reverse complement strand
CGACGATGTTGATGATCTTGATCAGCGGATTGACGGCCGGGCCGGCGGTGTCCTTGTACGGATCGCCGACGGTGTCGCCGGTGACGGCCGCCTTGTGGGCCTCGCTGCCCTTGCCGCCGTGATTGCCGTCCTCGATGTACTTCTTCGCGTTGTCCCAGGCGCCGCCGCCGGTCGTCATCGAGATCGCGACGAACAAGCCGGTGACGATGGTGCCCATCAGCAGGCCACCCAGCGCGGCGGGCCCGAGCAGCATACCGACCACCACCGGCACCACCACCGGCAGCAGCGAGGGCAAGATCATTTCCTTGATCGCCGAGGCGGTCAGCATGTCGACCGCCTTGTCGTACTCCGGCTTGCCGGTGCCGTCCATGATGCCCTTGATGTCGCGGAACTGGCGCCGCACCTCGACCACCACCGCGCCGGCCGCGCGGCCCACCGCTTCCATCGCCATCGCGCCGAACAGGTAGGGAATCAAGCCGCCAATGAACAGGCCGACGATCACCATCGGGTTCGACAGGTCGAACGAGATCTGGTTGCCGGCCGATTCCAGCGCGTGGGTGTAATCGGCGAACAGCACCAGCGCGGCCAGGCCGGCCGAACCGATCGCATAGCCCTTGGTCACGGCCTTGGTGGTGTTGCCCACCGCATCGAGCGGATCGGTGATCGCGCGCACCGATTCCGGCATGCCCGCCATTTCGGCGATGCCGCCGGCGTTGTCCGTGATCGGCCCGTAGGCGTCGAGCGCGACGATGATGCCGGCCATCGACAGCATCGCGGTGGCGGCGATCGCAATCCCGTACAACTGGCCCATCTGGTAGGACGCAAGGATCGCGGCGCACACCACCAGCACCGGATAGGCGGTCGACTTCATCGACACGCCGAGGCCGGCGATGATGTTGGTGCCGTGGCCGGTGGTCGAGGCTTCGGCGATGTGGCGCACCGGCTTGAAATCGGTGCCGGTGTAGTACTCGGTGATGTAGACCATCAGCCCGGTCAGCACGATGCCGACCACCGCGCAGCCCATCATCTGCATGCGCATGGCTTCTTCGGTCCAGACCATCCAGGTGACCGCGGCGAAGCCGATCAGCGACAGGCCCGCGGCCCACCACAGGCCGGTGTACAGCGCCGCCATGATCTTCTTGCCCGGCTTGGCCTTGACCAGCGAGCAGCCGATGATCGAGCCGATGATCGACACCGCGCCCAGCAACAGCGGATAGACGATCGCCTGCGCCGCCGCCAGCGGATACAACAACGCGCCCAGCAGCATGGTGGCGATCAGGGTGACGACATAGGTTTCGAACAGGTCGGCCGCCATGCCGGCGCAGTCGCCGACGTTGTCGCCCACGTTATCGGCGATCACCGCGGGATTGCGCGGGTCGTCCTCGGGGATGCCGGCTTCGACCTTGCCGACCAGATCGGCGCCGACGTCGGCGCCCTTGGTGAAGATGCCGCCGCCCAGACGCGCGAAGATCGAGATCAGCGAGGCGCCGAAGGCCAGCCCGATCAGCGGCTTGATGACGTCATGCTGGTTGTTGGCGCCGCTGGCCGGATAGATGGTCAGCATCCAGTAGAACAGCGTGACGCCCAGCAGCCCGAGGCCGACCACCAGCATGCCGGTGATGGCGCCGCCCTTGAAGGCGACGTCGAGCGCTTCGTTCATGCCCTTGGTGGCGGCCTGCGCGGTGCGCACATTGGCGCGCACCGACACATTCATGCCGATGAAGCCGCAGGCCCCCGACAGCACGGCGCCGATCAGGAAGCCGAGCGCGGTCTGCAGCCCGAGCAGCACGAAAATCGCAATGAGCAGCACCACGCCGACGATGGCGATGGTGCGGTATTGGCGCGCGAGATAGGCCGCCGCCCCTTCCTGGATCGCCTGCGCGATCTCTTGCATCCTGGCGTTGCCAGGGTCCTGCCGTAGAATCCAGCTGCGTGACCAGAGACCATATATCACTGCGATGACGCCACACACTATTGCAAAATACAGAAAGCTTGCTGCCATATCGTCCCCTTGGTTTTTTTTGATCAAGTAACACAACAACACATCCGAAAGACCGCTGCGACAGGGTGTGACGAGGCGGCCAACCTTACTGCGTACTGCAAAACCTTGAATCTAAAACTGGTGTGCGATATGAAAAAAGCGGACGCCTGGTCCGCTTTTTTGCAATGCTTATTCCGACAGCGCCGCGAACGCCGCGTCGCGTACTTGCTCGACAGGTCCGACACCCGAAATGCGGCGGTATTGCGGCGCGCCGGGCAGGCCCGATTGCGCCCATTTGTTGTAGTAGCCGAGCAGCACTTCGGTCTGGTTGTGATAGACCGCGAGGCGCTTCATGACCGTCTCGGCCTTGTCGTCGTCGCGCTGGATCAGCGGTTCGCCGGTGAGGTCGTCGACGTTGTCCACTTTGGGCGGATTGAATTTGACGTGGTACACGCGGCCCGAGCCCGGATGGCTGCGCCGGCCGCTCATGCGCTCGACGATCGAGGCGTCGGGCACGTCGATTTCGAGCACGTAGTCGATATGGATGCCGGCGTCTTTCATCGCGTCGGCCTGGGCGATGGTGCGCGGGAAGCCGTCGAACAGGTAGCCGCTGTCGCAGTCGCAATCCTTGAGGCGATCCTTGACCAGGCCGATCATGATGTCGTCCGACACCAGGCCGCCCGTATCCATCACCTTTTTCGCCGCCATGCCAAGCTCGGTCCCGGCCTTGATCGCGGCGCGCAGCATGTCGCCGGTCGAAATTTGCGGGATGTTGTATTTTTCTTTGATGAAGTTCGCTTGGGTGCCCTTGCCGGCGCCGGGTGCTCCTAACAGAATGAGACGCATGAAAATTCCTAAAACAGTTTTTTAGATGTGGTTATTGTTTTGGCAATGAATCCAGACTGATGCATATCTGACTACCTTGGTATCGAAACTTACCACAAAAGTCCGTCAACACGCCAATTTGAAGGCTCACCGCCGGTTTTTAATAGTGCAGGCGCACGCGTGCCAAATCGTCTGGCGTATCGACCCCGGCCGCCGGTGCCAGTTCGGTGACGTGGACCGCGATCGGGTAGCCGTGCCACAGCACGCGCAGCTGTTCCAATGCTTCGATTTGTTCCAGCGGCGCAGGTTCCAGGCTTGGGTAAAGCTGGAGGAAGCCATTGCTGTAGGCGTACAGGCCGATGTGGCGCAGCGGCAGGTACGCGGCCGGCAGCACGGCCTGGGTGCGGGCGAAGCCTTCGCGGTGCCAGGGGATGGTGGCGCGCGAGAAATACAGGGCGCGGCCGGCCTTGTCGAGCACGACCTTCACCACGTTGGGATTGAAGGCGTCGGCCGCGTCGTGCAGCGGGTGGGCGCAGGTGGCCATCGGCACGCCGGGCGCGATGCGGGCGGCGGTCGCGGCCAGCAGTGCCGGCTCGATCAGCGGCTCGTCGCCCTGCAGGTTGACCACCACCGCGTCGGGCGCGAGGCCGAGCGTCTTCGCCACCTCGGCGATGCGGTCGGTGCCGGACGGATGGTCGGCGCGCGTCATGCACGCTTCGATGCCGTGGGCGGCGCAGGCGGCGGCGATGTCGGCATGGTCGGTGGCGACCACGATGCGCGCGGCGCCGGACAGCGCGGCGCGTTCGGCAACCCGCACCACCATGGGCTTGCCGCCCAGGTCGGCCAGCGGCTTGTTGGGCAGGCGCGTGGAAGCCAGGCGCGCCGGAATGATGACGATGAAACCCATCGTCTCAGGTCGGTTCGATCTTGCGCGCGTCGTCGGCCCACATGATGGGGATGCCGTCGCGGACCGGGAACGCCAGGCGGTCCGCCTTGCAGATCAGTTCCTGCGCCTTCTTATCGTATTCGAGCGGTCCCTTGCACAGCGGGCAGACCAGGATATCAAGCAGTCGAGCATCCACGACATTTCTCCACAATTTGTTCGGCCAGTGCGGCGTCTAGTTGCGCCGTCACCGGGACGACCCACAGTCTCGGGTCGTTTTTGAGATTTTCAATTTGCCCACATTTTACTGCATCCTTCTCGGTGATCAGGATCAGGTCCGCGTCCAGGCGGGCAAACGGGTCGTCGCG
>DASRXO010000107.1:0-2828 GCA_035654095.1 Telluria sp. | reverse complement strand
CTGGCTCAGGCAGTCATTGTGGCCGTGCGGACAAATGCTCTTGTAGCAGAAGCGGCACGGCACGTCATGGAACAGCAGCCGGCAAGTTGCCTGCCATGGCGTGTGCTGCGGATTGGTCAGCGCGTACAGCTCGACCAGCGGCGTGCCGATCGCCGCCGCCATATGGGCCGGCCCGGTGTTGTTGGACACCACCACCGAGGCCAGCCGGATCGCCGCCCCCAACTGCCCCAGACTGATATCGCCCGCCAGCGAATGCACGGCCACGCCGCAGCTGGCGCGGATGCGCTCGATCAGCGCCGCCTCCTGCGCTTCGCCGGTCAGCACGATCGGCAGTCCCGGCCGCTGCGCCAGCAGGCCGATGGTGGCCGCCCACAGCTCGGGTGGATAACGGCGCGAGGGCGCGCTGGCGCCCGGATGCAGCAGGATCCACGGCCGGCGCGGATCGATGCCGGCGTAGTGCAGGCGCAGCCGCACGGCGTCGAGGTCGCGTTCCTGCAGCGCGAACGACAGCCGGGCGTCGCCGGTACGGCAGCCGATGCTGGCCACCAGGTCGAGCTGGCGCTGGACCTCGTGCCGCACCAGCCGGTCCGGCTCGGGGTCGGCGACCCAGTCGGTCAGCAACTGGTAGGGATTCTCGCGGCAATGCGCAAGCCGCAGCGGGATGCCCGCGAGGTAGCACAGCGTGGCCGCCGGCAAGGCGCTCTGGCTGTAGGAGCTGAAGATGATGGCGGCATCGAAACCGCGCTCCCTCAGCGCCGCGCCGAAGGCCATGTCGACCGCGGCGTCGTGCGGTGCGCTGCTTTTCATCCACGGCGCGGCGTACTCGATCACGTCGTCGAGCTCGCCGACGAAGGGTGCGGCCGCCGCGCCGGAACGCGAACCCAGCAAGGTCACCGCACTGCCGGCACAGGACTGGCGCACCGCCCGTATCGCCGGCGTGCACATCAGCACGTCGCCGAGCGAATCGAGGCGGACGCACAGGATCTTGCGCGCTTGATGCCAGTTCATCGCGCGTCCTCGCCGTCGGCGACGATCATCGCGGCCGCCGCATACAGGTCGGGCGCGATGCAGGTCGGGACGCGCCGCGCGCCAAGCCGCCATTCGGTTTCGTCGCCGTTGTCGATCAGCACGGTGCGGCAGCCGGCCCGGTTGCCGGCTTCGACGTCGTGCAGGATGTCGCCGATCATCCACGAGGCGCCCAGCTCGATGCGGTGCTCGGCCGCTGCGCGCAGCAGCATGCCCGGCATCGGCTTGCGGCAGCTGCAGGCGATCGCATAGGGCGCCAGCGCGCCGGCGGGATCATGCGGACAGTAGTAAAAGGCATCGAGGCTGAGCTGCTCGCGGAACAGCAGGTCGGCCAGCCGGTCGTGCACCGCGCGCAGCCGGTGTTCGGCGAAGCGGCCCTGCGCTACGCCCGGCTGGTTGCTGACGACAAAGAAGCGGTAGTCGAAGCGGGCCAGCAGGCGCAAGGCGGCGCCGGCCCCGCTGCATAAGGTGATCAGGCGCGGCTCGACGTTGTAGGGGATGTCGTCGATCAACGTGCCGTCCTTGTCGAGGAACACCGCTTTCATGGCTCAGGGCCACGAGGTTTCTTGCATCGGCAACACGGTGATCTCGGCCACCACGCTCTCGGGCGGCAGCAGCAAGACCGTCTTGATGGCTTGGGCGACATTCATCGGGTCTTGCAGCGTGGCCGGGTCGAGATCGGGAAAGCGATCGAGCAGGAAGGGCGTGCGCATGCCGCCCGCGATCACCGCGGTGACCTTGATGCCCTGCGGCCGCAGTTCCGCATGCAGCGCGTGCGACAGGCCCAGCAGTCCCCATTTACTGGCGTGGTAGGCCGTGGCGTTCGGCCAGGCGCGCTTGGCCGCGGTCGAGGCGATGTTGATGATGTGGCCGCCGCCGTGCCGCCGCATATGGACGGCGGCCTGGCGCGCCAGCAGGAACGGCCCGTTCAGGTTGGTGCCGATCACGCGCAGCCAGGCGTCGGGCGTGATTTGTTCCAGCGGCAGCGTGACGTCGGCGCCGGCGTTGTTGACCAACACGTCCAGGCGGCCGAACCGGCCCACCGCCTCCTCGATCGCGCGCGCGGCGCCGGCCGGGTCGCCCACGTCGAGCCCGATCGGGTGGGCGCGCACGCCGTGTTCCTGCAAGTGGGCGGCGACCGCGGCCGCCTTGTCGCGCGCCAGGTCGGCGACCACGATGTCGGCGCCCGAGCGCGCCAGCAAGTCGCCCAGTGCCGCGCCCAGTCCGCTGGCGCCGCCGGTGATGAAGGCGGTTTTCCCGCTCAGGCTAGTGTCCTGCAAGGTCATGGGCGGCTCCTAGTGTTGCAGCGCGTGCGGCATGGCGCGGCTGCTGGTTTCCTCGATCACCGCCGCGTAGATGGCGGCGGCCTGTTCGGCGACGGTGCGCCAGGTGTAGTGCTGGTAGGCGCGGCGCAGGCCGGCCTCGCCCATGCCGCGCGCCAACGCCGGATTCTTGTACAGCGCGGCCAGCCGCGCCGCCACCAGCTGCGGGTCGCGCGAGGGCACGAGGTAGCCGGTTTCGCCGTCCAGCACGGTGCTCTTGATGCCGCCGACCTCGGCCCCGATCACCGGCCGCGCGCACGCCATCGCCTCGGCCGGCGTGATGCCGAAGGGCTCGTACCACGGCGTGGTGACGAACACGTCGGCCGCGCCGTAGTAGTAGCGCAATTCGGCGCGCGCCTGCTGGCCGGTGAAGCGCACGTGCTCGGCGATGCCGAGTTGGGTTGCGAGCTGGCGCAGGCGCGCCATCTCGGGCGTGTCCGGCGCGCCGGGGCGCGGCGGGCCGCCGCCGACCACCAGCAG
>DASRXO010000106.1:0-2974 GCA_035654095.1 Telluria sp. | reverse complement strand
AGTCTGCGCCTGGGCCAGACCACCTTGCTGGCGCGCGAGATCAATGCCGGCACCGGCTTCTACGAGAAAACCGCCGGCTACACCCTGTTCGACCTGAACGCGACCTACAAGACGCGTTACGGCGACCTGAGCCTCGGTGTCGAAAACCTGTTGAATAAATTCTATATCCTGACATCATCGCAGGTGCCGGGGTTCCAGAACTACACGGCAGGCCGTGGCCGGGTGGTCTCGCTCAGCCACAGCATCAAGTTCTGACCGAGCGGCCGTGCCCGGCGACGGGTGCGGCCTTCCAGCCCATTTTAGGAAGACGATGCGCAGTAAATTGTTTGTCCCGGGATCGCGCCCCGAACTATTCATGAAAGCGCTGCAAGGACAGGCCGACGCCATCTCGATCGACCTGGAGGATGCGGTCGCCGAAGAGCGCAAGGACGAGGCGCGCACGCTGGTGGCGCGCTTCCTGCAATCGCCCGAGGCGCTGGCCAGCGCCAAGGTCATCATCGTGCGCGTGAACGCCATCGGCAGCCGCCATTTCGAGGCCGACGTGATGGCCGTGACGCGCGGCGCGCTGGGCCTGCTGAACTTGCCGAAAGCCGAATCGGCGGCCGACATCGCCGCCTGTTGCGCCATGCTCGAACGGGCCGAGGCCGCCAACGGCGTGAGCCGGCCGATCCGCATCCTGGCGAATATCGAATCCCCCGCCGGCCTGCGTTTGGCGCATGAGATCGCTTCCGCCGATCCGCGCGTGGCGGGCCTGCAACTTGGTTTTGCCGACCTGTTCGAAGCGCACGGCATCGCGCGCCGCGCGCCCGACAATGTGCACGCCGCGATGTTCGCGCTGCGCATGGCCGCGGCCGAGGCCGGCGTGTTCGCCTACGACGGCGCCTTCCCCGACATCCGCGACAGCGCCGGCTACCTGGCCGAAGCGCGCATGGCGCGCCAGCTCGGGTTCTGGGGCAAGAGCTGCATCCACCCGAGCCAGGTCGCGCTGGCCAACCAGGCCTTCGGGCCCGACGCCGCCGAACTCGAGCACGCGCACCGCGTGGTGGCGGCCGCGCGCGAGGCCGAAGCGCAGGGCCGCGCCGCGTTCACCGTCGACGGCAAGATGGTCGACGTGCCCTTCATCCGCCGCGCGCAAGCCGTCGTGGCCAGCGCCGCCGCCGCGGCCAAGCCCGCCATGCCGGCGCCGCGCGCGCCGCTGGCCGGCATCCGCGTGCTCGACCTGAGCGCCTACATCGCCGGCCCCTACGGTTGCACGCTGCTGGCCGACATGGGCGCCGAAGTCATCAAGGTCGAACCGCCGGCCGGCGACAACCTGCGTCACTATCCATCGACGCTGGAAACCGAGAGCCGCGCCTTCCTCGGCGTCAACCGCAGCAAGCGCGGCATCGCGATCGACCTCAAGCAGCCGGAGGGCCTGGCGGTGCTGATCAAGCTGGTCGACAGCGCCGACGTGCTGGTGCATAACTTCCGTCCCGGCGTGCCCGAGCGCCTCGGCATCGGCTACGAGCAGCTGCGCGCGCGCCGTCCCGGCCTGATCTATTGCGCGGTGACCGGCTATGGCGACAGCGGTCCGATGAAAGGCAACGCCGGCTACGACCAGGTGCTGCAAACCTTCACCGGCATCTGCAGCTTGCAGGGTGGGAACGCGCCGGAAATCGTGTACGGCTCGGTGGTCGATTACTACGCGGCGGCGATGGTCGCCTCGGGCGTGTCGGCCGCGCTGTTCGAGCGCAGCCGCAGCGGACGCGGCCAGTATGTCGGCGTGTCGCTGTTGCGCAGCGCGCTGGCGATGCAGTCGGCGCGCTTCGTCTGGGTCGACGGCGAACCGCTGCGGGTCGGGCGCGACATGCGCTCGGGCGGCATCACCGGCATCCATCCGGCGCGCGAGGGCCATCTCTACCTGTCGGCGAATACCCCGCATTTCTGGCAGACCCTGTGCGAACGCGTCGGCCTGCCCGAGCTGGCGGCCGATCCGCGCTACGACAGCGTCAAGAAGCGCGCCGCGCATGCCGCGCTGCTGGTGCCGCAATTGCGCACCGCCCTGGCCACCCGCAGCGCGCTCGAATGGGAGGCGCTGTTCGGCAGCGACGTGCCGTGCGCCGCCGCGCGCGCGATCGAAGACATGTTCGCCCACCCGCAAGTGCTGGCCGAACAGATGGTGGCCGAGATGCGCCACCCGCAAGTCGGCGCCTACCGCGGCTTTAGCGAGGCCGTGAAGTTCGGCGATGCGCCGGCGCCGGCGCCGTTCGGCGCGCCCGCGTTCGGCCAGCATTCGGCCGAGGTGCTGGCCGCGCACGGCTACGCGCCGGACGAGATCGAACGGCTGCGGTCACTGGGAGTGATCCTCTAGCTGCCGGCAGCCGGCGCCGCCGGCTTGCCCTAACCATGTCCACGGATTGTCAAGATGACTGATCGATTCACCCTACAGGCAATGCGCAGCTGGTTCGGCGCGTTGCTGCTGTTGCTGGTCTGGCTGCCGGCCCAGGCGGAAAACCTGGTGTCGGTGAAGACCGGCGTGCTGCCCGCCTTGCCGGCTGGCGAGCAGGTGTCGCGCGTGCTGACCGTCGACGGCCGCCTGGTCGTGTTGACCGCGGGCGGCGGCTGGCTGCTCACTCCCGACCGCAAGGCCTGGTCCGCGCTCGACTGGCGCCCGGCCGACCAGATCGTGCGCGCCGCGCCGCGCGAGCACGACACCCTGTTGCTGCTCGATTCGACCCGCAACGATACGGTCGACAACACGGCCCGCCTGTGGCTCGATGGCGCCACGCTGCGGCTCGATCCGCTCAAGGCGCTGCCGCTGCGCCTCGCCGCGGCCCACGGCGCCGTGCTGGGCGACCAGTTCTACGTCAGCGGCAACAGCGCCGACGGCCAGCTGCAACTGCTGGTGCTGGACCTCAAGACCCCGGGCGCGCCATGGAAAACGCTGCCGGCCTGGAGCGGCCCGAACGGCGAGCCGACCTCGATGGCGGCCCAG
>DASRXO010000105.1:0-3039 GCA_035654095.1 Telluria sp. | reverse complement strand
CGCACGCTTGTCCTCGGCGCCACCGTGCTGGCCGCCAGCCTCATGCTGCCGGCCGCGGCGGCCGACCTGCTGGCCGCGGCCAAGGCGCGCGGCACCCTGCGCATCGCGATGGAAGGGACCTATCCGCCATTCAATTTCAAGGATGGGAAAACCGGCGCGCTGGCCGGCTACGACGTCGACGTCGCCAAGCTGGTCGCCGCCAAGCTGGGCCTGAAACCCGAATTCGTGACCACCGAATGGGCGGCGATCCTGGCCGGCCTCGGCGCCGGCAAGTACGATGTCATCGTCAGCCAGGTCGGCATCACACCCAAGCGCCTCGAGGCCTTCGATTTCTCCGAGCCCTATACCTACTCGAGCCCGCAGCTCATCGTGCGCAAGAACGAGCGCGCCAATTACACCAGCCTCAACGACCTGAAGGGCAAGAAACTCGGCGTGGGGCAGGGCAGCGTGTTCGAGCAGCAGGCCAAGGCGGTGCCCGGGATCGAGGTCAAGAGCTATCCGGCCGCGCCCGAGAACCTGCAAGACCTGGCCTTCGGCCGCGTCGACGCCGCCCTCAACGACAGCCTGATGGTGGCCTACCTGCTGAGTAACTCGCAGCTGCCGATCAAGCCCGGCGCGCGCGTCGGCAATGTCGAGCGCATGGGCATCCCGTTCCAGAAGGGCAATCCGCAGTTGAAGACGGCGCTCAACAAGGCGCTGGCCGAGGCGGCCGCCGACGGCAGCTTGAAGAAGGTGTCGGTCAAGTGGTTCGGCACCGACGTCAGCCGCCCGGCGCCCTGACGATGGAATTGCTCGACCTGCTGCGCGACGCCGCGCCCGTGATGCTGGCCGGCGCCGGCTACACCCTGCTGTTCGCGATCGCGTCGATGGTCGGCGGCCTGCTGCTCGGCTTTCCCGCCGCGGTGATGCGCATGTCGCCCTGGGCGGCCGTGCGCTGGCCGGCCGCGCTGTATGTGAGCGTGATGCGCGGCACGCCGCTGCTGGTCCAGATCTTCGTCATCTATTATGGCCTGCCGAGCGTCGGCATCGAGTTCAAGCCGGTCACCGCGGGCGTGCTGGCGCTGTCGCTGAACGCCGGCGCCTATCTGTCCGAAAGCCTGCGCGGCGCGATCGTCAGTATCAGCCAGGGCCAGTGGCGCGCCAGCTTCAGCCTCGGCCTCGGTTACTGGCAGACCCTGTACCATATCGTGCTGCCGCAGGCGCTGCGGGTCGCGGTGCCGTCGATGAGCAATACCTTGATCAGCCTGATCAAGGACACCTCGCTGGTCTCGGTCATCACCATGACCGAGCTGATGCTGGCGACCAAGGAGGTCATCGCGACCACCTTCCGCCCGCTGCCGCTGTACATCGCCGCGGCCCTCATCTACTGGTGCCTGAGCCTGGCATTCGAACATTTGCAGCGCCGTGCGGAACGGCGCCTGAATCGCGCACACGCCTGACACGCTGCTCGACAGCCGGGAGCGGCGGTGCTAATCTTGTCGGCACTGCAATCTGTACCGGCAACCGCGCGAGGTGAGATGGACAAACACGATACGCAGCAGCCCCTGGCGCCGCGTCCCCGCGCGCGCGCCGGCGACCGCTCGCTCGATGCGTCGCTGCGCCGCGCCACGCTGTCGTCCGATCTCGCATCCTTGCCCTGCGCCGGCCCGGCGTCGCCGGTCGACAGCGGCGTCAGCCCCGACCGGCTGCGCTTCGAACAGGAGCAGGTCTATTTCAATGAGCTCTACCTGCTGGCGCCCGTCGGCTATTTCGTGGTCGGCTTCGACAGCACGATCTTGCAGGTCAACCTGGTCGGCGCCGGCATGCTCGGCATCCGGCGCGCGCATCCGCAAGCCCACCATTTTCGCAATTTCGTCAGCGCGATCTTCCTGCAGGACTTCGACAAATTCTTCAGCCGCGCGCTGAACAGCCAGACCCGCGAGCAATGCCGCGTGATGCTCAGCCGCGAGGACGGCGGCGAGCTGCCGGTCACCCTGCTGGCCAGCGCCGACGGCAGCGGCCAGGCCTGCCGCGTGATGGTCGAACATGCCGAGGGCAAGCTGGCCGCGCTCGAACGCAGCGAGGAGCGCTTCCGCCGCATCGTGCACACGGCCGAAGAGGGCATCTGGGAAATCGACGCGGCCTCGGTCACCACCTTCGTCAATCCCAAGATGGCGGCCATGCTCGGCTACGCGATCGAAGACATGCTCGACCAGCCGCTGACCGGCTTCATGGACGACGAGGGCCGCACGCTCCTCGAGCGCAATATCGCGCGCCGGCGCCAGGGCATCGCCGAGCGCCACGAGTTCAAGTTCGTGCGCCGCGACGGGGCCGAGCTCTGGACCTCGATGGCCGCCAATCCGATCTTCGACGCGGCCGGCGCCTACGTCGGCGCGCTGGCACTGGTCACCGACATCACCGACCGCCGCGAGTCGACCGAACAGATTTGGCACCAGGCCAATTTCGACCATCTGACCGGCCTGCCGAACCGCCACATGTTCATCGACCGCCTGACCCAGGAAGCCAAGAAGGCCGACCGCAACGGCACCTTCCTGGCGCTGCTGTTCATCGACCTCGATCACTTCAAGGAGGTCAACGACCGCCTCGGCCACGCGGTGGGCGATGCGCTGCTGACCGAGGCGGCGCGCCGCGTCGGCGGCTGCGTGCGCACCTCCGACACCCTGGCGCGCCTCGGCGGCGACGAGTTCACCGTGATCCTCGCGGGCCTCGACCATATCGGCAGCGTCGAGCGCATCGCGCAGTCGGTAATCTCGGTGCTGGGCATGCCGTTCGAGCTGGGGCAGGAGCGCGCCTACATCTCGGCCAGCATCGGCATCGCGCTGTATCCGCCCGACGCCACCGACATCGGCCAGTTGCTGGCGCATGCCGACCAGGCGATGTACGCGTCCAAGAACGCGGGCCGCAACCGCTTCAGCTATTTCACGCCCGACCTGCAGGAAGCGGCGCTGGCGCGCCAGACCATGGCCAGCGACCTGCGCGCGGCGATCACGGCGCAGCAGTTCGAGATCCTGTACCAGCCGATCGTCTCGCTCAAGACCG
>DASRXO010000104.1:0-3223 GCA_035654095.1 Telluria sp. | reverse complement strand
CCGACGCTGTGGTCGGGGCTCACGCGAAAGCCGGGCGGCAGCACGATCGACATATACAGCTCATCGGCGGTGCGGCCGCTGCGCTGCATATTGCTGATCAGGGCCAGGCCGGAGCCGAGCAGCGCGAGCAGCACGCAGATGGTCGCGAAGCGCCGCGCGTGTTGCGGCTTGACGGTGCTGAGGTGGAAGTACACCATCCCGGCCACCACCGCGATCGCCACGTGCGACCCGTAGCGCACCATCGCCTCCAGCGAAAACGCGTACGCCGCCATGCTCGATCCGAGCTTGTAGGCGGTGATCGCAGCCAGGCCGCAGCCGAAGATGAACAGGTGGCGCCCAAGCCGCGCATGGCGGCCGAACAGGCGGTTGCCGACCGCCCAGATGCCGCCCCATACCAGTCCGGCGCCGATGCCGAAGGCCAGCGTCTGCAGGTAGCGCGTGAGCTGGAACGACTGGGTGTCGTTAAGCCACATGGTGAACAGCGCGAACATGCCGATCAGGAGCATGCCGACCATGCCGGGTACCAGTCCCTCCCAGCCGTGCATGGTGCGGTCCAGCATTTCGGACGGCACCGGGAAGTCGGCCGCGCGCACGCGTAGCGTGGTGTGGCCCATGCGGACCACGGTGTCGCCGGTCATCACGATGCTGGTCTTGCGCTTGCCCTGATGGACCACGCCGTTCTTGGTGCCGAGGTCGCGCAGCACCATCCGGCCTTGTTCGTCGGTCTCGATGACGGCGTGGCGCGGCGCGGCGAATTCGTCGTCCACGATGAAGTCGTTGTCGTAGCCGCGGCCAAGGTGGATCGGCAGCGCGCCGACCCGGTGGCGGTGCAGCACCTCGCCGTTACGGGCCAACATTTCGATGAAGTAGGGGCCGCTCATTTTTTGCTCCCGCGGCCCAGCGCATCGAGGAAGGCGCGGGTAGTGCGCATGCCGTTCTCGTACGAGACGCCGGAGACGTCGAGCCGGCTTTGCAGGCTGGCCTTGGCGTCGTCGGTGCTGGCGGTCAGCAGCGTGAAGTTGTACAGGCCCTCGAACTTGCGGTAGGCGCGCAAGCAGGTCACCGCGCGCAGCGGCAGCGATTTGGTGGTGACGAACTGCTCGGTGCAGGACGGCCCGGTCAGGCGCGTATCCTTGGCGCGGCCCAGGTTATCGGTCTTGAACAGGGTACTGGCCAGCACCGCGAAGCGCACCTTGTCCAGGCTGGCCGAGCGCACGTACTGGTGGGTCATCGAGACGTGGCCGGTCTGCTGCGTGTCCGACACATAGATCGCCGACTCCATCGAACAGCTGATGGTATCGGCCGTGAAGGTGGCTTCCGCCTTGACGTTGGAGCGCCCCCAGCAGCGCACCTGGTCCGACTCGCGCACCGGCACCTGGTAGGGTCCCATCGCCTTGACCGTCAGCGGTCCGTCGAGCAGGCGGTCGATCATGCCGCGCTGGTGCACCAGCAGCTGCTGGCCGATCAGCGGGTTGAAGTCCTTGGGCGGCTTGTCCTGCGCCGCGACTTTCTTGAGCAGCTCCTGTGCATACCGCACCGGCACCAGGAAGCTGACCAACTCGCCGTCGCGCCGCTTCGATACGTTGATGCCGGCCACCACGCCGTCGCTGGTCACGCTCGGCCCGCCGCTCATGCCCGAGTTGATCGGGCCGGTGAACATCAGCTGGTCGTAGAAGCTGCGCGTGATCACGCCGTTGTACGAGCCTTCCGAAATCGCGAAGCCGAGGTCGAGCGGATTGCCGAGCGAGTAGAGGTACTGGCCCTGGGTCAGCTTGACCGCGCGTTCCGGCACGTTGAAGAAGCCGTTGCCGGTACGGTTGATGCGCACCACTGCGAGGTCGTGCAGCACGTCCACCGCCAGCAATTCCACCGGGCCGCTCTTGCCGTCGGTGTCGACGTATTCGCCGGCATACACGTCGGGGTCGAGCGCCATCTGCGACACCACATGGTAGTTGGTGAGCACCAGGTTGCTGGTGCCGACCATGAAGCCCGACCCCACGCTCGACTGACTGCGGCCGTTCTTGAGCAGCATGCGGATCTGCAGCAGGTCGGGCTTGGCGGCGGAGTACAGTTTCTGGGCGGCGGAGGAGGGCAGCGGCAGCGCGGCGTTGTCGTCGGTCTCGCCGGGGCCGGGCGCGGGCGGCGTCGCGGCGGGCGCTGTGCCGGCCGTGATCGCAGGCGGAGGGACGATGGGCGCCGCGGGTTTTTGGCCCGCGCTGGCGGGCGCCGGCGGGGCGGCGGGTGCGGCCGGCGCGAAGGCCGTCACGCAGCACAACAGCACTACGGTATTAACTAATTTCATGCATACCTTCTGATGACAGGACGATTTTGCCTATCTTGCCATCAGCTTGGCGCAATTGCACCATTTATAGTTCGCCGTCTTCGGCGATGGCTTCGGCCAGCGGCTTCATCAAATGGCCAAGCTTGGCTTCCTTGGTGTTCAGGTAGTTGTTGTTGAACGCGTTGCGGTTGACCAGCAGCGGCACCCGTTCGGTGACGTGCACGCCCAGCTTTTCCATGGCCTCGATCTTGCGCGGATTGTTGGTCATCAGGCGCAGCGAGCGGATGCCGAACTGGCCGAACATGGGCTGGCACAATTCGTAGTTGCGGGCATCGGCATGGAAGCCGAGCTGCAAATTCGCTTCGACCGTATCGGCGCCGGCTTCCTGCAGGCGGTAGGCGCGGATCTTGTTGACCAGGCCGATGCCGCGGCCTTCCTGGCGCAGGTAGAGCAGGATGCCGCGGCCTTCGGTCGCGATCTTCTTGAGGGCGCCTTCGAGCTGGGCGCCGCAATCGCAACGCTGCGAGAACAGCACGTCGCCGGTCAGGCATTCGGAGTGCACGCGTGCCAGCACCGGCTCGCCGTTGCCGATGTCGCCGAGCGTCATCGCCAGGTGTTCCTTGCCGGTCGAATGTTCGACGAAGGCGTGCAGGGTGAACTGCGCCCAGGGAGTCGGCAGGGCGCAGGAAGTCACGTAGTCCAACAGGGCGTCGTTAGCGGTGGCAGGCATGGCTTGTACTCGGATATATTGCTGTAGCCGCAAGGGTAACGGAAAACCGCCCCATCCGTCGGCGACGGGCGGGGAGGCGGGGCGGGCCGAACGACGCGTGGGCATCTACGATACCCACCCTACAGCCGCGACGCGTGGGCATCTACGATACCCACCCTACAGCCGCGACGCGTGGGCATCTTCGATACCCACCCTACAGCCGCGACGCGTGG
>DASRXO010000103.1:0-8697 GCA_035654095.1 Telluria sp. | reverse complement strand
GGCCGACATACGGCGAGACCGAACCAACCGAGGCCAGGAAGTTCAAATGGATGTCGAGCGCGTCGAGTTCGCGCTGGAAGGCGGCGCGCATGGCGCGCCGTGCGCTGTCGAGCACGGCGCCCATGTCGAGCGCATCGCGCGCGGCCTGCTTGCCCTTGATGAACTCGCCCATGCCGGCTTCGAAGATGCGGGCCAGCGCGCCGTTCTGGTCGCGGCTGCTGCTGGCGCTCTGGTGCAGGGTGTGCAGGTTGCCGCCGGCCCAGAAGCTGCGTTCGAACTGCTCGGTCTGGTTGCGGGCGGCGCGGATCGCGAACATCTTGCGGAAAATATAGGTCCAACTGGTCAGCGAGACCAGCAGCAGCAGCGCCATGATCAGTTGCACGATCAGGTGCGCGTTGGCGATCAGGGCGAGGAAGGAGAGGTCTTGGGCTGCGTTCATGGAAGCTTTGCGGTGGTCAATGTTAGGATCAGGCGGCACGCATTTTAGCAGCGGCATCGTCGGGCAGGGCACGCGGACGCAGGGTGGCGCAATCGACGCAGCCGACCTTGACGTGGGCGGTGGTCAGCAGCGTATCGCCGCGCCAGGCTTGCTGGACGAAGTGGACCGAGGCGTGGCCCAGCTTTTCTATGCTCAGCGTTAATTTTAGTTCATCATCGAGTTTGGCTGGCGCGTGATAGTCGAGGGCGGCGCTCTTGACCACGAACATGGCGCCATGGGCCGCGGCGAGCAGCTCTTGGCCGATACCGGCCGCGCGCAGCCATTCGGTGCGGGCGCGCTCGAAGAATTTCAGGTAGTTCGCGTAGAACACGATGCCGCCGGCGTCCGTATCTTCATAGTAAATCCGCACCGTCCAGGTGAAAACTGAGGGCATTTCATTTGCCATAAGTGAACTTGGGAAACATTTTACGCGATTTTGCGCGTTTGAACGTACGCCAGCGAACATAAGCGCGCGAGGGCGGAAGCCGCAAAATCGTGGCGTAGTAGACGTTACTCCGCGCAATCCTCCAACTCCCGTAACATTTCCTAACAATTTACACACGCATTTACTTGCGTCCAACCGGGGACAGACCCCACTCAACACCGGGGACAGACCCCGGTCTTGAGTTTGGGGTCTGTCCCCGGTTTTGAACTTAGCTGCGCTTGATCGTCAGCGGGCCGAAGCCCTGGCAGGTCGGCATCATCTCGATCGTGTTGATGTTGATGTGCGGCGGCAGGGTGGCGATCCAGTAGGCGGTCTCGGCAATGTCGCGGGGCGTCAGCGGCACCGTGCCCTCGTACACCTTGGCCGCCGCCGTGTCGTCGCCCTTGTAGCGCACGTTCGAGAACTCGGTCCCACCGCACAGCCCCGGCGCGATATTCGTCGCGCGCACCCCGGTGCCCACCAGGTCGGCCCGCAGGTTCAGCGTGAAATGCTCGACGAAGGCCTTGGTCGCGCCGTACACATTGCCGCCCGGGTAGGGTACGTGCCCGGCCACCGAGCCCAGGTTGATCACCAGCCCGCTGCCGCGCGCCACCATCGCCGGCAGCAGCGCGCGCGTCATCGTGACCAGCCCGGTGCAGTTGGTGGCGATCATGGTCTCCCAGTCGGCCAGCGCGGCGTCGTGCGCGGGCTGGGTGCCCAGCGCCAGGCCGGCATTGTTGATCAGTACGTCGATCTGGCGCCAGGACTGCGGCAGCATGGCCAGCGCTTCGTTGATCGAGTCCTTGTCGGTGACGTCCATCTGGATCGGCAGCGCCAGGTCGCCCAGTTCGGCCGCCAGCGCGTCCAGCCGCTCCTTGCGCCGCCCGCTGATGACGACCTGGTGGCCGTGTCCGACGAAGGTGCGCGCCATCTCGGCGCCGAAGCCGGCCGAGGCGCCGGTGATAAATACGATCATGATGTGTCCCGGATACAGAAATGGAGAAAAGGTAAGGCCCGTCTCCCCAAATTGTAGCCGAATTGCTCAGTTTCCCGGTCCGCCGCGCCGCGATCCGGCCCAGCCCGGCGGTATTCTTGCCCTAATCAATGACTTAACTTACAATTTGGGCTCCATTACGTCTCACGTAACTGGCGAAAAGTCGCGACGCACCCGCACTGGCGGTCGGCGGTCCGTCGGCGAAAGGTGGGCATCCACCGGGGAACGTGAGATTTCATCAGCCGTTCGCCTGGGCAGCCATCGATGGAAGCGCACGATGAGGCTGTCCGTTCTATTGCCGGCTCCCCTCATCCGACCCAGAGGCACAGCTGCCACGCATTCACACCAATTGGAGTTTTTTTCATGTTTGCAAAAGATCACACGCTCGCCAACGTCGACCCGGAACTGTGGGACGCGATCGAGAAGGAAACCACCCGCCAGCAAGATCACATCGAGCTGATCGCTTCCGAAAACTACACTTCGCCGGCCGTGATGCAGGCCCAGGGTTCGCAACTGACCAACAAGTATGCCGAGGGCTATCCGGGCAAGCGCTACTACGGCGGCTGCGAGTACGTCGACGTGGCCGAGCAGCTGGCCATCGACCGCGTGAAAAAACTGTTCGGCGCCGAAGCGGCCAACGTCCAGCCCAACTCCGGCTCGCAGGCCAACCAGGGCGTGTTCTTCGCCATGCTGAAGCCGGGCGACACCATCATGGGCATGTCGCTGGCCGAAGGCGGCCACCTGACCCACGGCATGGCGCTGAACATGTCGGGCAAGTGGTTCAACGTGGTGTCCTACGGCCTGACCGAGCAGGAAGACATCGACTACGAGCAGATGGAGCGCCTGGCGCACGAGAAGAAGCCCAAGCTGATTATCGCCGGCGCCTCCGCGTTCTCGCTGAAGATCGATTTCGCGCGCTTCGCCAAGGTCGCGAAAGACGTCGGCGCCTACTTCATGGTCGACATGGCGCACTACGCGGGCCTGATTGCCGCCGGCGTCTACCCGAACCCGGTGCCGCACGCCGACTTCGTCACCTCGACCACCCACAAGTCGCTGCGCGGCCCGCGCGGGGGCATCATCCTGATGAAGGCCGAGCACGAGAAGGCCATCAATTCGGCGATCTTCCCCGGCATCCAGGGCGGCCCGCTGATGCACGTCATCGCCGGCAAGGCGGTCGCGTTCAAGGAGGCGCTGAGCCCCGAGTTCGTCGAGTACCAGAAGCAGGTCGTGAAGAACGCCGACGCGCTGGCCAAGGCGCTGATCGCGCGCGGCCTGCGCATCGTGTCCGGCCGCACCGAGTCGCACCTGATGCTGGTCGACCTGCGCGCCAAGAACCTGACCGGCAAGGAAGCCGAAGCCCTGCTCGGCGCGGCCCACATGACCTGCAATAAGAACGGCATCCCGAACGATCCGCAAAAGCCGTTCGTGACGTCGGGGATCCGGCTCGGCAGCCCGGCCTTCACCACCCGCGGCTTCAAGGAAGAGGATGCGACCAAGGTCGGCAACCTGATCGCCGATATCCTCGACCATCCGAACGACGCGGCCACCACCGAGCGCGTGAAGGCCGAAGTGAAGAAACTGACCGACAAGTATCCGGTCTACGCAGCATAAGCGGCAGCGCAGTATCGCGGGCCGCCGGAATCCTCCGGCGCCCGGCTTAACCGGAGCCGCACGGCGCCCCCATGAAATGTCCGTTCTGTCAGCATGACGATACCCAGGTCCTCGATACGCGCGTATCCGAGGAGGGCGACGCCATCCGGCGCCGGCGCCGCTGCGGCCGTTGCGACAAGCGCTTCACGACCTACGAGCGGATCGAACTGTCGATGCCGATCATCGTCAAGAAGAACGGCAGCCGCACCGAATTCGTCAGCGTCAAATTGCGCGGCAGCCTGATGCTGGCGCTGCGCAAGCGGCCGGTGTCGGCCGAGGCGATCGACACCGCGGTCGCCACCATCGAAGAAAAGCTGCTCACCAGCGGCCGCCGCGAAGTCGAATCGGGCTACGTCGGCGAGCTCGTGATGCAGGAGCTCAAGCGGCTCGACAAGATCGCCTACATCCGCTTCGCCTCGGTCTACAAGAACTTCGAAGACCTGGCCGAGTTCCAGGAAGCCATCGCCGAAGTCGGGCACGAGCGCAAACCGCGCAAATAGTTCACTGTTTTACCCCCTCGCACTGTTGAGTCACCTCAGGCTCGGCATGCCCGCGCCTGATAACTTCGAGGCCTGGCGATCCGGGCGGACCGCATTCAAGCTGGCGGAGGTGACTGGTGCGGGCTGTGGTCGGCGGATTCACGCTTATCGAGGTGCTGGTGGCGGTGTGCGTGCTCGCCGCCGGCATCGTCGGCGCGGCCGGTGCCCAGCTCACGGCGCTGCGCACGCGCCAGCATTCGGCGCTGCTGTCGGATGCGGTGCAACTGGCCAGCGGGCTGGCCGACCGCATGCGCGCCAACGCCGAGCAGATGCGCGCGCCGGATGCCGCCAATCCCTACCTGCACACCAGTTACGACGCCGCGGCCGATGGCGCGCCGGCGCCCGGCGGTCCGCAGTGCCACGCCAACGCCCGTTGCGGCAGCGCCGAGCTGGCGCAGTTCGACATCTACGAAATCAAACAGGCTTTGCATGCCGGCTTTCCCGGCGGGCGCGTGGTGGTGTGCCGTGACACGCAGATCTGGGACGCCGGGCGCGGCGCGCTGACCTGGGCCTGTGCGGGCGCGGCCGGTGCGCCGGTCGTGGTCAAGATCGGCTGGCGCGCGCGGCGGAGTCCGGGCGTGCCGGCGCAGGACGAGGCCATCGAATCGGCGCCCGGCGTGGCGATCGTGGTGGCGGCGGGGACGGAATGACGGCGCCGCGCAAGCAGCATGGACTGACCCACGCCGAGCTGCTGGTGGCGATGGCGCTCGGCCTGATGGTGGCGCTGATGGCCGGCGCGCTGCTGGTCTCGGCCAACGGCGCCTACCAGTCGCAGGTCGATGCGGCCGGCGTCGACGACGGCGGCCGCTACGCACTCGAGATCATCGCACGCGCGGCGCGCCAGACCGCCTTCGTCAACTGGGACCGCGACGAGGTCGGCGTCGGCATCGACCCGACCGCGCCGGCCAACATCGCCGGCCTCGACGACCACGCGCTCGACAAGGTCAGCGACGGCATCGACGATCCGCTGCCCGGCGCCGTCAACGGCAGCGATGTGCTGGCGCTGCGTTTCGTCGGCTCCGGCCCGGCGCCGGACGGCGACGGCAGCGTGATCAGCTGCGCCGGCTTTTCGGTCGGCGCGCTGGAACAGGGCTGGAGCATTTTCTACGTGGCCCGCAGCGCCGCCGGCGACGCCGAGCTGCGCTGCAAATACCGCGGCAAGACCAGCTGGGGCGCGGACGCCATCGTCGGCGGCGTGGACAGCTTCCAGGTCCTGTACGGGCTCGATACCGACGTACCGCCGGACGGCGTCGCCAACCAGTACGTGAGCGCGTCCACGCTCGACCACCTCGACCAGTCGCTGCTGCTGACCGGTGCCGATCCCGCGGCCCGCGCACGCGAACTGCGCCGCCGCACGCACTGGAAGCGCATCGCCAGCATCAAGGTCGCGCTGGTGCTGCACGGCGCAGGGCATGCGGCCTCCGGGCGCGAGCCGGCCGTGTTCGACCTGTTCGGGCCGGCCTATGGCGATGCCTTCGGCGCGATCGATCCCGGCACCCGCCTGCGCGAGGTGCAAATGACGGACGACCTGCGGCGGCGCGAGCGCAAGCTGTTCGCAGTCACCACCTTGCTGCGTAACCCATCCGGAGAAGCACGATGATGATGCATGCCCCCACGCGCCGCGAAGGCTGTGCGCGCGCCATCCTGCGTCATGAAGGCGGCGCGGCGCTGCTGATTGCGCTGGTCTTGCTGCTGGCGGTGCTGATCGTCGGCGTGTCGGCCGCGCGCACCGCGCTCGACGCCGAGAAGTCGGCCCGCAATATGCGCGACCGCCTCATCGCCTTCCAGGCCGCGGAGGCGGCGCTCGCCGACGCCGAGCGCGACATCGAAGGCAGCGGCGGCGACCCGGCGCGCGCAGCGCTGTTCGCGGCCGGCAGCGCCATCGGCTTCGAGGACGGCTGCGCCCGCGGCGCCAACAACGCCAACCTTGGCCTGTGCCTGCGCACGCCGCCCGGCCTGGCGCCGGCCTGGCTCGCAACCGACCTCGCAAGCGACGACAGCGCCGCGGTCCCGTACGGCAAATTCACCGGCGCGGCGATGCCCGTGGGGAGCGGCCCGCTGCCGGCCCTCGCACCGCGCTACATCATCGAACTGATGCCCTTGGCGCGCGCCGGCGAAGACGCGGGTGACCGCGCCGCCAATGTCTACCGCATCACCTCGATCGGCTTCGGCACGCGCATGAGCACGCGGGTGGTGCTGCAGGCCTTCTATCGCAAGGTCGCGGCGGGAGGAACGGCATGAAGGCCATACTGTGCGCGCTCTTGTTCGCCTGCGTGGCCGCATTGGCGGATGCCGCCACGCCGCTGCGCGTGCCCGACGGTCCACTTGGCCAGCCGGGCGCGCGCGTGCATCCGAACCTGCTGCTCAACCTCTCGCTGACCTTCACCGACGCCGGCGCCGCCTACCGCGGCGACTACGACCGTGCGACCGACTACGACGGCTACTTCAATCCGCGCATGTGCTACCGCTATCCGGTCAAGCGCAAATCCGCCTCGGTCACCGAGCCCGATCTCGACGAGCGCAGCGGCCATTTCTCGATCGCCAAGCCGGCCGACGCGCTGCACGAATGCGGCGCCAATACCTTCAGCGGCAATTTCCTGAACTGGGCCAGCACCTCGGCGCTCGACCTGCTGCGCATGGGCCTGACCGGCGGCGACCGCGTGATCGACGAGCCGGGCCTGACCGTGCTGCAGCGCGCCTGGCTGCCGGACGGCAAAGCCCATCCCGATTTCTACGCCAGCGCCACCTACTTTCCGCGCCGGGTGCTGGGCACGACGGAGGCGGGCAGCGCGCCGCGGCGCGTCGCGCCGTTCGACACCGCGACCCTGTACGTGGTCTCCTGCCGCAACCGCATCCTGTTCAGCCAGACCGCCAAGGGCAGCAGTTGCGATGCGCCGCGCTACGGCCCCAGTGGCCGGCGCATCGTGTCGGACAAATACTTCGGCGAGTTCAATGCGCGGGTCGAGGTGTGTAGTGCGCCCGACGCCGCCAGCCGCCCCGCGCTGTGCCAACGCTACGCAGGCGGTTTCAAACCCGAAGGCGGCATCCAGCGCCACAGCGCCGACGCGCGCATCGGCCTGATGTCCTACCTGACGGAGCAGGGCGCCGACGACGCCAAGCTGTACGGCGGCGTGCTGCGCGCGCCGCTCAAATTCGTCGGCGACACCAGCTTCGATGCGCCCCAATTCGCCGCCGCGCACAACAAGCGGGCCGAATGGAGTGCGCAATCCGGCGTGCTCGCCGCGAACCCGGACCAGGCCAGCGGCGCGGTCAGCGGCATGATCAACTACATCAACCAGCTGGGACGGATCCGGCCGGGCGCTTACAAGACCGCCGACCCCGGCGCCGAGTTGTATTACGAGGGCTTGCGCTACCTGCAGGGCCGCGAACCGAGCGCGCTTGCCGGCGGCGACGCCAGCGACGCCGGCTTCCCGGTCTGGAAGTCGCGCGCCGATCCGGTCACCGCATCCTGCCAGCGCAACGCGATCGCGATGATCGGCCACGCCAGCTTCGTCGAAGACCGCTACCTGCCCGGCAACACGCGCACCAACCACAAGGACACCGCGCGCAGCGTCGACGTGTTCGCGCCCGGCGGCGCGTTCGACGCGATGCGCGCCGCGCGCCGCGTGGGCGAGATGGAAGCCGATGCCGGCGGCGCCTACGCCAATCCTGCGCCGCGTCCGGACCTGCTCCAGCTCGACCTGATGGACAGCGGCCCCGCCGGCGCGGGCAGCTACTACCTGGCCGGCGCAGCCTATTGGGCGCACACCAATGCGATCCGTCCCGACAAGCCGGTGCGCGCCGACAGCTACGTGCTGGAGTTGGGCGAGGCCGCTGCGCCGGGCGCCAGCCCGCTCTACCTGGCCGCCAAATACGGCGGGTTCGATGACCGCAACGGCGACGCCAATCCCTACATCACCAGCCCCGCGCGCACGCCACAAAGCGAATGGAGCGTGGACGGCAAGACGCCGGCCGCATATTTTCCCGCCAACGACCCGCGCCACATTACGGAAGGCGTGCGCGCCCTGTTCGCGACCGCGCTGGCGGCGCGCGGCCGGGTGCCGGGTACGCCGGTCATCGCGTCGCGCCAGCCCGATGGCAGCTTCGTGGTGCAGGCCAGCTACGAGCAGGGCAGCTGGAGCGGCGGCCTGCAGCGCATTGCATTGTCCGCCGGCGCCGACGGCGCGATTGACGTCGCCAGCACAGCGACGTGGGACGCCGGCATTGTCCTCAGCGGGAACGCGGCGGCCAAGCCCGCGACGCCACCCCGGCCCTTGCCGGCCGCGCGCAAGATATTCACCTCGATCCGCAAGCCCGACCAGAGCACATCGACGGTTCCCTTCACCTGGGACAAGCTGCCGCGCGACGAGCGCAAGCATCTCGACATCTCGCCTTTGAGCGGCCTGCCCGATGGCTTCGGCGAAGCGCGGACCGCCTACCTGCGCGGCGACCGTACGCGCGAGTCGGGCCAGCGCGATGGCGTGTTCCGGCGCCGCGCCGGCGTGCTGGGCGACGCGATCCACAGCACGCCGCTGCCGGTCGGCGCTGCCTCGCCCGCGATCCAGGACAGCGGCTACGCGGGCTTCTATGCGCGCCACAAGAGCCGCGCCGC
>DASRXO010000102.1:0-2929 GCA_035654095.1 Telluria sp. | reverse complement strand
GCCGTCAAACGCAATGCCGATCGTTTCCCCGACGATTTCATGCTTCAACTTGATGGCAGCGAGTGGAACGCTTTGAGATCACAATCCGTGATCTCAAACGCCGGCCGCGGAGGCCGGCGTTATGCGCCGTACGCATTCACTGAGCAAGGTGTAGCGATGCTCTCGTCGGTACTTCGCAGTGCGCAGGCAATTGCCGTGAACATCGAGATCATGCGCGCCTTCGTGCGCCTGCGCGAGGTCGTCATGTCCAACAAGGAACTAGCCATGCGCCTGGACGACCTGGAGCGCAAGACCGAGCTGATCTCCTTGAAGCACGACAGCTTCGAGGATGACACACGGGTCCAGCTGAAACAGATCTTTGACGCCATCCGCGAATTGATGGCTCCTCCGGATCCCGTCAAGAAGCGCTCGATCGGTTTCGTCACGCCAGAGGAGAAGCCGTCGAAACCGAAAGCGATAAAGAGACGCTAGCGCGGTACCGCGACCGTTATTCCCTTGAGTGGGACGGTGCGCTCTGGCATGATTCCGTGGCCTGAGCGGGCGCATGCGGAGGCGTGCACAATCCTTATTGAAATGTTATGATTGGCTGGTGACAAGCTGCGACCCATGCCAAAGGAAGTATGACTACCGGACAAGCTCTCGAACAAAAGCCGCAAGAGTTCGAATTTGAGGCGATGAACCTGCAGGTCGGTGGGCGGCTTCAATTCATCACGCATCGCAGCATGAAGCCGGTCCAGCATTTTTCCACCCTCATCGGCTATATCAAAGACGAGTACATGATCGTCAAGATTCCGATGGAAAACGGGGTGCCGATCTCGCTGACCGAGGGCGAGAAATTGACGATTCGGGTGTTTTCGGGCGTGACGGTGTGCTCGTTTGCGTGCACGGTCGAACGGGTGTTCGGGCGGCCGCTGTTGTATGCGCACATCTCTTTCCCGGACCTGATCCAGGGCACCAGCTTGCGGGCGGCGATGCGGGTCAAGGTGGACATTCCGGCGCAGGTGACCAGTGCGCGGCCGAATGCGGCGCCGGTGGACTGCTTCCTCGTCAACCTGAGCGTGACGGGCGCGCTGATCGAATCGCCGCGCAAGCTGCCGCCGGACGACGAGATCGTCACGCTACGTTTTACGCTGATTGCGCAGCCGGACAACCATCAGGTGATCGTGACGACCCGCGCCACCATCAAGAATGTGAACGTGGTCAAGCCCTCGCCCGACCAGTTCGAAGTGTTCACCTACGGCGTGCAGTTCGTGGATCTCGATCCGAGCCACTACACCCTTCTGCAAAACCTGACCTACGAAGCGTTAATCGCCGATCGCCAGAAGATCGTCTGATCAGGCGATGAAGATCGTCGGCATAATGTAAAATGCCGCTCGATTCGAGCGGCATTTTTTCTGGGATTAGGCTAGGGAACCAGCGGCGCCCGGCCTGGCAGAGGTATTATTTGCAGAGTGCCTTGCCAAGGCAACCACTCGCGGGATCGACGGTCCAGTCGACTTTGCCACCGCTACCGGCGGCGACGGAAGGTTTCAGGATGTAGTTATCGCCGACGGCAACGTTGCCAAACGCTTTTGGCGTGGCGGTGATCACACCGTCTACGGTCGTCACGCTGTCAGCGTACTTGCCGGTACCCGCGTTAGCGGCGATGTCAGCAGGAATACCGTTGTTGGGGGCTGTGCAACCGACCGGGGTGCCGAGATCTTGCACGCAGATTTCCACTGCGGTCTTAACTGCTTGGGTCGACAGGATCACTTCCGAGTACTTCGCCTTGTCCATGTACTTCGAGTAGGCTGGCAGAGCAACAGCAGCCAGGATACCGATAATCGCAACCACGATCATCAATTCGATCAGGGTGAAACCTGCTTGTGCTTTCTTAACCATTTTCATCGATTTCATTTTGCTTCTCCTGTTGGGGTAAATTAGGTAGTGCTTGGTGCCGCCATTACCTATCAGCAATTGGCGTGCCAGCCATTTTTAGCCTGATTTCTTTGCCGATTTGGCATCAAAACGGTCAGATGAGCCGGTTTTTGTCGCTGCGACTGACAGTTTTTGTCAGCCGCGACGCAAATTTTTTGTCACCCTGCCGTTTTGTCGCCGTCGTTCCCGCATAGGCGGGAACCCATACTCAGCATGGATTCCCGCTTTCGCGGGAATGACAGATGTTGCGGTAATCAGTGAAGGACCGTTTTTTAGCCGTTCGCGGCCAGCGAAAAGCGCATTGCGGTGCCGGTCAGTTCCAGCGCGTCACCGTCGGCCAGCAGGCGCGGCTGCTTGGCGATCGCCTCGCCGTTGACCTGGCCCGACACCGTCCCTTCTATATGCGAGATGAAGTACCCCGTCGCCTGGCGCTGGATCACCACCACCAGCACGCCCGGGCTGCCGAGCGTGGTCAGCGGCTTGGCCAGGGTCAGCTTCTTGCCGGCGTTAGCGCCGTTCAGGACTTCGATGCTGCCCAGCGGCAGCGGCACGGCGGGCGCCGGCGCTGCAGCGACCGCAGGCTGCGGCGCCAGGACCCTGGCCCCGACGATGTAGTCGATCTTGAAGGTACCCACATTCACCCGGTCCCGGTCGCTGAGCTGGTGCCGCGCGATGCGCTGGCCGTTGACGTAGGTCCCGTTGGTGCTGCCCAAATCCTCGAGGATAGCGTCGTCCATCACCAAGGTAATGGCCGCATGCCGCCCGCTGACCGCCAGATGCTCGATCACGACGTCGTTCTGCGGATGGCGACCGATGGTCGTGCGCTCCTTGTCGAGCTCGACCTCCTGCACCACCTGCGCACCCTGCGATATGATGATTTTTGCCACCCTGGCCTCCGTTCGGCCCGCCAAACGACAACGGGGAGCGTCGCCGCTCCCCGTTATTATTGACTAGCTTTGGCCTTGCTTACAAATTACAGCATCGCTTTCAGCAAACGCGCCATTTCGGACGG
>DASRXO010000101.1:0-13784 GCA_035654095.1 Telluria sp. | reverse complement strand
GCCGTCACCGGCTGGCTGTTCGAGCGCGCGGTGCACAAGCAGAGCTGGGGCGCGTCGGCCAAGCGCATGGGCGTGCTGATCATGTCCGGCTTCATCGTCGGCGAAAGCTTGTTCAACGTCGCGCTGGCTGGCTTGATCGTGGCCACCGGCAAGGGCGAGCCGCTGGCGATCGCCAACGGCCTGAGCGAAGAGATGACGATGGTGATCGCGCTGGCGGTCGGCATCGTGTTCGTCGCCGGCTTGTACCGCTGGGCGGCCAACAGCGCCAAGGACGTCGAAGTCGTTTAAGTCTCGGGGCGCAGCATGTCGGCGGCGCGCGGATGGGCCGGCTGCTGCTCCTGCGGCTCGGGCGGCGCCATCTCGGGTTCCGGTTCGGGTTCGTCGGGGTCGATCTGCACCGGCGGCAGCGGCGGGATCGGCGCCACGCCTTCCTGCTGCATGTCGGCCGGCTCTTCGATCGCCTCTTCCACTTGCTCGCGCTTCGGCGCGGCGCGCTTCCCGCCCGGGAACAGCGCGCCGGCGTCGAGCTTGCCGCTATCGAGCGCGGTCTTGAAAAAATCCCCGACCAGCAAGATCGCATTGTGGCCGCCCTGGCCCCAGTAGTTGCTGCGCATCGTCACCCGGGTATCGTTGAAGCCGACCCAGGCGCCCGCCACCAAGTTCGGATGCATCAGGATGAACCAGCCGTCGGCATTGTTCTGGGTGGTGCCGGTCTTGCCGGCCACGTCGCCCGCGATGCCGAAGCGGTAGCGCACCGCGGTGCCGGTGCCGCGGTCGACCACGCCGCGCAGCATGTCGGTCAGCGCGGCGGCGGCGGCGGCCGACAGCACGCGCTGCGGCGCCTCGGCGCCGAAGCGCGCGATGGTCTTGCCGCTGCGATCGGTGATGTGGGTGACGAACACCGGCTTGCGGTACTCGCCCTGGGCCGCGATGGTGGCGTAGGCGTTGACCATCTCGAGCAGGGTCACCGGACTGGTGCCCAGCGCCAGCGAAGGCACCGGCGCCAGCTTGCTCTGGCGGATGCCGAGATCGCGTGCCAGCTTGACGATACCGGGCAGGCCGACGTCCTGCATCACCTGCGCGGTGATCGTGTTCTTCGAATATACCAGGCCGTCGCGCAAGGTCATCTGGCGACCGGTGGTGCCGCTCATGTCGGTCGGACGCCAGACGCTGCCGTCGGCGGCCTTGATGTCGAGCACCGCGTCGCGATACGGCCGGTCGGGCGACAGGCCCTGTTCGAGCGCGGCGCCGTAGACGATGGGCTTGAAGGTCGAGCCGGGCTGGCGCTCGGCCTGCGCCACGTGGTCGAACTGCTCGCGCTGGTAATCGCGGCTGCCGACCCAGGCCTTGACCTGGCCGCTGGCCGGGTCGAGCGCCACGAAGCCCGCTTCGAGCCGGGTCTTGGCCGCGCGCAGCTGGGCGATGAAGGCGCGGTCGGCCTTGAGCCGCTTGAGCGCCGCTGCCGGCGCCTCGCCGCCCGCCACCGCGCGCCGGAATGCCAGCGACTCGCGCACGAAGGCATCGGCCAGTTCGGCGTGCGATTGCCAGAAATAGCCGAACGGCCGCACCGCCTCGCGCCGCTCCAGGTAATCGGCGGTGGCGGTGGAGGGCGGCACGCCGCCCGCGCTCCATTCGACGTCGGCGATCGCCTGCAGCGCGTTGGCCTGGCGCTCGACCGCGCGCAAGGCGGCCTGCTGCAGCGTGAAGTCGAGCGTGGTGTGCACCACCAGGCCGTCGCGCTGGAGGTTGTAGTCGTTCTGGTCGGCCCACTGGATCAGCCACTTGCGCACATAGGCGGTGAAGTGGCTGTCGGTGTTATTGCGCTCGGCCTGGCGCGCGAAGCGCACGCGCAGCGGCCGCTTGCGCAGGGCCGCGAAGCGCGCCTGGCTGATCACCGCATGCTTGGCCATCTGCCCCAGCACCACGTTACGGCGCTGCAGCGAACGCTCGGGATTGGTGACCGGATTGTAGTAGTTGGTCCCCTTCAGCATGCCGACCAGGGTCGCGCTTTCGAGGATGTCGAGCCGGGCCGCCGGCTTGTTGAAATAGGTGCGCGCCGCCATCTCGATGCCGAAGCTGTTGTACAGGAAGGGCACCGTGTTCAGATAGGCTTCGAGGATCTCGGTCTTGCTGTAGGTGCTCTCGATCTTGAGCGCGGTGATGACTTCCTTGAGCTTGCGGTTCAGGTTGCGCGAGCGGCCTATCTCGGCCGGGAACATATTGCGCGCGAGTTGCTGGGTGATGGTCGACCCGCCCTGCGGCTCGCCCTTCAGGCTGTAGTAGACGGCCGCCGCGGTGCGCCGGAAGTCGATGCCGTGGTGCTGGTAGAAGCGGTGGTCCTCGGTCGCGACCAGGGCCGCGATCACGTGCGGCGAGACCTGGTCCAGCGTGATGCGCTCCTGCAAGCCCTGGTCGACGCTGGCCAGCTCCCTGCCGTCGGCCGAGACGATGCTGGTGGCCAGCGCCGCGCGCGCCTGCTTGAGGTCGCGGATGCCGGGCGTCAGCGGAATCAGCAGCAGCACATAGGCCAGCAGCAGCGCCAGCGAGGCGGCCGCGGCCCACAGCGCCAGCAGCGCGGCGCGTTGCGCGGGCGGGCGCCGCATCAGCACGGCATGCAGGCGCGCGGTGCGGGTATGCATATGTGCGGCCGCCGCACCGGCCCAGCCGTGGGCTCGTGCGCGCCACCGCTGCGCCGCCTTGCGTAGTTCGTCCACTGCCTTCCCGCCCTGCAGTTCGTTGCCTCGATGGACGAGTATAGCCGAGCCGCACAAGGCGCACCCCCGGCGTGCAAAATAGTTACTTTTTAGTGCGGGCTGGGCTAAGATACCCGGCGCGATGGTCGCAGAGCCATCCACACCGAGCGTCGTTTTCCAGCCAATCGCCACCTGAGGTTCCTATGCGCATGCTTACCTTCCCTGCCTTGCTGGCGGGACTGACCCTGTCGCTGTCTGCGTCCGGCGCGGCCGGCGACCAGTGGAAGCTTCCGGTCACCGTCCAGAAGCTCGACAACGGCCTGACGGTCGTGATTTCCGAAGACCACAGCTCGCCGACGGTCGGCGTCAGCGTGGTGTACCACGTCGGCATGCGGCTCGAGCCGAAGAACCGCACCGGCTTCGCCCACCTGTTCGAGCACCTGATGTTCCAGGGCACGCCGAACGCACCGAAAGGCACCTTCGACAAGGCCATCACCAGCGGCGGCGGCTGGAACAACGGCTCGACCCGGGCCGACTTCACCAACTACATCGAGACCGCGCCGGTGTCGGCGCTCGACGCCATCCTGTGGCTCGAAGCGGACCGCATGAAGACGCTCGACTTCAACGAGAAGACGCTGAAGAACCAGCAGGACGTGGTCAAGGAAGAGATCCGGGTCAACGTCAAGAACCAGCCGTACGGCGGCTTCATGTGGATCGACATCGGCCAGCACGCCTTCCAGAAATGGGAGAACAAGCACGACGGCTACGGCAGCTTCCAGGACCTGGAAGGCGCCAGCCTGGACGACGTGCGCGGCTTCCATCGCGACTACTACGGCCCGAACAACGCGGTGCTGTCGATCGCCGGCGACCTGACGCCGGCGCAGGGCCTGGCGCTGGCCAGGAAGTACTTCGGCGCGATCCCGAAGCGGCCGACGCCGCGGGCGGCCGACGTCGGCGAGCCGCTCAACACGGCCGAAAAGCGCATCGAGCAGAGCGACGCGCTGGCCCAGGCGCCGGCGCTGGCCGCGGCCTGGAAGATGCCCGCGCGCGGCAGCAAGGACCAGGCGCCGATGGCGGTGCTGGGCGAGCTGCTGGCCGGCGGCGACGCCTCGCTGTTCTACCTCGGCCTGGTCAAGGGCCGCGAGATCGCGTTGAACCTGAGCCCGCTGTACGGCCTCACCAGCCCGTGGGAATACGACGGCCCGACCTTGTTCACCGTGTTCTCCGTATACAAGCCGAGCAGCAGCGCCAACGCCCTGCTGGCCGCGATGGATGAAGAGATCGCCAAGGTCGCGCAAGACGGCGTCGACGCCGCCACGCTCAAGCGCGTGAAGACCCGCATGCTCGCCGATTGGAACAACAAGATGGAGAGCTTCGTCAACCGCGCCGACGTGCTGGCGCGGTTGCAGACCCTGTGGGGCGACGCCAGGGTCGCCAACCGGATTCCCGGCTGGATCGACGGCGTGAGCTCGGCCGACGTCCAGCGCGTGGCGAAGACCTACCTGGTGGCGGCCAACCGCACCGTGATCGACCGCAAGCCTGCCGCGCCCAAGACCGCGGCAGCCACGCCCGCCGCCGGCGAGCAGAAATGAGGAGCGCATCGATGAACAAACTGACCCTGGCAATCGCGATTGCCCTGCTGTTCGCGCCCGCCGCCGCGCAAGCCGCGGCCGACGCGAAGGCCCCCGCCACCCTGCCGCCGTTCGGCAAGGACAAGCCGATCCCGGCGCCGCACATCGTCAAGAAGACCTTGGCCAACGGGCTCGAAGTCTGGGTCGTGCCGCGCCAGGGATTGCCGCGCGTGGACTACGTGCTGGCGGTGCGCGGCGCCGGCTATGCGGCCGACGACAAGCAGCATCCCGGCTTCGCCAACCTGCTGGCCGGCATGCTCAACGAAGGCACGGCCAAGCGCGACTCGCGTGCCATCGCCGAAGCGGCGCAAGGCATGGGCGGTGCGGTGGCCGGCAGCACTGGCCTCGACGGCATGACGGTGTCGGCCAACGCCCTCGCCTCGCAGGCCGGACCGATGATGCGGCTGCTGGCCGAGGTGGTGCGCCAGCCCTCGTTCCCGGCCCAGGAAGTTGCGCTGGCCAAGGCCAATGCGCTGCAGGCGCTGAAGGTGGCCGAAGGCACGCCGCGCTTCCGCGCCGACCGCGCGATCGGCAAGGCGATCTACGGCGATCACCCGTATGGGCAGGTCGAGCCGACCGCCGAAGCGATCAATGCGGCGACCGACGCGATGATGCGGGCCGAGCATGCGAAGCGCTTCCGGCCCGACCGCAGCCTGCTGGTGATCAGCGGCCGCATCGAGGAAGGCGAGGCGATGAAGCTGGCCGAGGCGGCGTTCGGCGACTGGACGGTGCAAGGACCGGCGCTGGCGGAGACCGCGCCGCTGCAATCGGCCGGCGCGCCGGTGCGCACGCTGTTGCAGCGTAACGGCAGCGTGCAATCGACGCTGCGCCTGGGCGCGCCGGGGATCGCCGCGACCAGCGCCGACTATGTGCCGCTGCGGATGGCCAGCACGATACTCGGAGGCGGCTTCAGCAGCCGGGTCAACCTCAACTTGCGCGAAGAAAAGGGCTACACCTACGGCGCCTCGGCCGGCGCGCGGGCCTATCGCGAGGGCGGCGGCATCGTGGGCGGGGCCGACGTGCGCAACGAAGTGACGGGCGCATCGCTGGAAGAGTTCATGAAGGAGTACCGCAAGCTCGGCGCCGAGCTGGTGCCGGCGGCCGAGATGGACATGAACAAGCGCTACGTCGCCGGCAACTACCTGATCAGCAACCAGCTGCAGCGTGCGGTGGCCAACACCCTGGCCAGCAACTGGCTGATCGGTTTGCCGCCCGAGTTCCTGGGCCAGTTCGTGCCGCTGATCCAGCAGGTCAGCGCCGAGCAGGTGCGCGAGATGGGCAAGAAATACTTCGCGCCCGAGGCGCAGTCGATCGTGGTGGTGGGCGACAAGGCGGCGGTGGCCGAGCAGCTGAAGCCGTTCGGCGACTTCACGGTCAGCGACAAATAAGAAAAAATCGGCCGGCGCTGCCGGTCTTTTTTTGCCACCACTTGGGGTCACATCTGACATTCGTACATTTTCTATTCGAAATGTCCGAATGTCAGACCTGACCCCACACGAGAATTGGTGGGCACAGGATGGAGTCCGCGACGAAGCACAGGGTCGCCTGCGCCTGCAGGCAACATGGGGTCACATCTGACATTCGTACATTTCGAATAGAAAATGTACGAATGTCAGATGTGACCCCATAGCGGGGGCGATAAAAAAAACCGCCAGGCTTGCGCGCTGGCGGTCTTTTTTTTGCGGCCGAAGCCGGTAGGGATTACTGCTGGGCAGCGGCCTCGGCAGCACCTTCGGCGGCCTTCATCGACAGCTTCAGGCGGCCGCGGTCGTCGGTCTCGAGGACCTTGACCCGCACCGCCTGGCCTTCTTTCAGGTAGTCGGCCACCGCATTCACGCGCTCGTTGGCGATCTGCGAGATGTGCAGCAAGCCATCCTTGCCCGGCATGACTTGCACGATCGCGCCGAAGTCCAGCAGCTTGAGCACCACGCCGTCGTAGGTCTTGCCCACTTCGACCGAGGCGGTCAGCTCTTCGATGCGGCGCTTGGCTTCCTGGCCGGCCGCAGCGTCCACCGACGCGATCGTGACCACGCCTTCGTCGCTGATGTCGATCTGGGTACCGGTCTCTTCGGTCAGCGCGCGGATCACGGCGCCGCCCTTGCCGATCACGTCACGGATCTTCTCGGGATTGATCTTGATGGTGATCAGGCGCGGCGCGAAGTCCGACAGCTCGGTCTTCACGTGCGGCATCGCCTTCTGCATTTCGCCCAGGATGTGCTGGCGGCCTTCCTTGGCTTGCGCCAGCGCCACTTGCATGATTTCCTTGGTGATGCCCATGATCTTGATGTCCATCTGCAGCGCGGTGATGCCGTTGGCGGTACCCGCTACCTTGAAGTCCATGTCGCCCAGGTGGTCTTCGTCGCCCAGGATGTCGGACAGCACGGCGAACTTGCCGCCTTCCTTGATCAGGCCCATCGCGATACCGGCCACGTGCGCCTTCATCGGCACGCCGGCATCCATCAGCGCCAGGCAGCCGCCGCACACCGAAGCCATCGACGAGGAACCGTTCGATTCGGTGATCTCGGACACCAGCCGCACCGAGTAGCTGAAGTCTTCAGGATTGGGCAAGGCGGCGATCAGCGCGCGCTTGGCCAGCCGGCCGTGACCGATTTCGCGGCGCTTCGGCGTGCCGACGCGGCCGGTTTCGCCGGTGGCGAACGGTGGCATGTTGTAGTGCATCATGAAGTCGTCGGTGTACTCGCCCATCAGCGCGTCGATCTTCTGGCTGTCGCGCGCGGTGCCGAGGGTGGCCACCACCAGCGCCTGCGTTTCGCCGCGCGTGAACAGGGCCGAACCGTGGGTGCGCGGCAGGATGCTGGTGCGGATCGCGATCGGACGCACGGTGCGGGTGTCGCGGCCGTCGATGCGCGGCTCGCCTTCGAGGATCTGCGAACGCACGACCTTCGCTTCGATGTCGAACAGGATGTTGCCGACTTCGGCCGCATCCGGTGCCGCCGCGCCGTGGGCGGCCGCTTCGGCTGCCAGGTCGGCGTTCACTTGCCCGAACGCGTCCTTCAGCTTGGTGGTGCGCGCCTGCTTGTCGCGGGTCTGGTAAGCGTCGCGGATCTTGACGTCGGCGAAGTGCTTGACGCGCGCGATCAGCGCTTCGTTCTTGGCCGGCGGCGCCCACTCGACTTCCGGCTTGCCGCCGTCGCGCACCAGCTCGTGGATCGCGTCGATCACGGCCTTCATCTGGTCGTGGCCGTAGACCACGGCGCCGAGCATGATTTCTTCGGACAGTTGCTCGGCTTCGGATTCGACCATCAGCACCGCGGTTTCGGTACCGGCGACCACCAGGTCCATCTGAGAAGTCTTGAGCTGGGCGGTGGTCGGGTTCAGGATGTACTGGCCGTTGGCGTAGCCGACGCGCGCGGCGCCGATCGGGCCGCTGAACGGCACGCCCGACACGCACAGCGCGGCCGAGGCGCCGATCATGGCGGCGATGTCCGGATCGATCTCAGGATTGACCGACAGCACGTGGATGATGATCTGTACTTCGTTCAGGTAGCCTTCCGGGAACAGCGGGCGGATCGGACGGTCGATCAGGCGGCTGGTCAGGGTTTCTTTTTCGGAGGGACGGCCTTCGCGCTTGAAGAAGCCGCCTGGGATTTTACCGGCGGCATAAGTTTTTTCGACGTAATCGACGGTCAGCGGGAAGAAGTCCTGCCCCGGCTTGGCGTCCTTGCGCGCGACCACGGTCGCCAGCACGACGGTGTCTTCGATCGACACCATCACGGCGCCGGATGCCTGACGCGCGATTTCGCCGGTCTCCAGCGTGACCTGATGTTGGCCGTACTGGAAGGTTTTCGTAACTTTGTTAAACATGGGTAATCCCTTTCTATTTGCCGACAGATTTTCAGGGGCTGTCGTTCACCTCACCACAGGCAGCGTGCCACGCATGGCCGGCTGTCTTTACTGCTTTACTGCAACTAAAGACGCGTCAGAAATGCAAAATGCCCGCGGCAGTTGAACTGACGCAGGCATTCTTGATTAAACTGACCGGTGGCAAAAATTACTTGCGCAGGCCGAGTTTGGCGATCAGGTCGCGGTAACGGGTTGCGTTCTTGCTTTTCAGGTAGGACAGCAGGCTCTTACGGCGATTGACCATCATGATCAGGCCGCGGCGCGAGTGGTGATCCTTGGCGTGGGCTTTGAAGTGGCCGTTCAGTTCATTGATGCGTGCGGTCAGCAGGGCGACCTGGACTTCCGGGGAGCCGGTGTCGTTTTGGGCACGGGCGTTGTCCGCGATGATGGCGGCCTTGTTGATGTTTTCTACGGTCATGATATTACCTTTCACATGCGGTGCAAGAGTCGCAACCCTGCGCACCGTGGACGACGATTAAGAGACCCGGCCAAAACGGCCAGACCCGCAAGTATATGCGAAAACGGTTGGCGCGGCCAGTGCTCAATGTGCCTGACTGGCGCATGATAGGGTTTTTCGCCGCTTTTCGAGGTGCTCACATGAAAACACTAGCCAAATTATTAACGTTATCGCTGCTATCAGGCTTGGCCGGCTGCGCGGCGCTGGGCCGGGTGCCGCCCTCGCCCGGCGATCCGGTGGCCACCGTCACCGCCAAGTACGGGCAGCCGACCGCGGTCTATCCGGACCGCGGCGACGCCGGCGAGGTGCTCGAGTACGCGACCGGGCCGATGGGCCAGACCACCTGGATGGCGCGCATCGGGCCGGATGGCCGGCTGGCCAGTTTCGAGCAGGTGCTGACCGGCGAAAAATTCGCGACCATCAAGATCGGCAGCGCGACCAAGGACGAGGTGCTGCACACCATCGGCCGGCCCGCCGAACATTCGCGCGTGGCCTTGCACGATTACGAAGTCTGGTCGTACCGCTACAAGGAAAACGGGGTCTGGAATTCGATGATGCATGTGCACTTCGACCACGCGGGCATCGTGCAGCTGATGCAAAACGGGCCCGATCCGATGTACGAGGAGCGGCGCTTCTTTTTCGGCGGCTAGATGAGCGACGGACGGCGGGCAGGCATACGCGCAGCCGGGCTACGGTCTGACGCTGCCATCGATCGCCCACACCTGCCTGAGCGTGAACCACGCGGCGACCGGTACGCCTTCCTTTAAGCCAGGTTCAAATCGGCATCGGGCCACGCCGATGACCGTGGCCTTGTCAAGATCACGATAGCCGCTTGATTTCGCTATTTTTGCGTCGCTGACGCGACCGTCTACGTTCACCAGCAATAGCAGGTCAACTGTCCCCGTGTGCGGCTTGTCCTCCGATGTCTGGGGCCACGCCATGCGGCAGGGCGCGCTCCCCGCACTGACCGCCGGCGTCGCTGAGACCGGCAAGCCATCAGCCGGCACAGCCGCCCCGGCCAGAATCGGCTGGCAGGTAGCCGCGATCAGAAGGACGATGGCATGCAAAGAAAGCGGCGACGCGAGGCGGTCTTGAGTCATGAGGAAATTCCAGCGGGTGGCAATATGACAATTTAACACGCTTACTCAAAAAACATGCAAAAACGCATCATGGGCGCACCTTCCAGTCAGACGGACAGGCTGCCGTCCACGCAGCTGACGGCGTTGCCGCCGACGCGGATCAAGGGCTCGTCCAGGATCAGCCGCAGCACGCCGGCGCGGCCCACCACCGCGCCTTGGGACACGAGAAAATCGCTGCCGAAGCGGGCGCCCTGGCCGGTCTGCCGGATGAAGGCGCCGACGCAGCCGTTGCCGCTGCCGCACACCGGGTCCTCGCCGATGCCGTGGGCGGGCGCAAAGGCGCGCACTTCGATCTGCGCCGCCGCACCTTCCTCGTGCGCGCCGAAGACGACGACGCCGGTGTGCTTGCCGCGCATGTCCTGCAGCTTCATGCGCTGCAGGTCCGGCTGCAGCGCGGTCACCGCTTGCGCAGACGGCAACTGGACCACGATCCAGCGCGGGCCGACGTCGAGCAGGCATGGCGCGGGCGCGTCCTCGAGCGATACGCCCAGGATCGCTTCGAGCTCGGCGACCTGGGACGCATCCAGCGTCGTGGTCTTCGGTTCCGGCAGTTCGAAGAAGATCCACTGCGCGCCGTCCGCGGCCCGTTCGACCTTGAGCCTGACCAGGCCGGCGCGGCACTGCTGGATCAGCACGCCGTCGCGCGCTTCGATCATGCCGGCTTCCAGCAGCGCATGCGCGGTGCCGATCGTGGGATGGCCGGCAAACGGCAGCTCGGCGCCCGGCGTGAAGATGCGGACGTGGTAATCGGCGCGCGCATCCGTCGCCGGCACGACAAAGGTGGTCTCGGACAGATTGGTCCAGTTGGCGATCCGCTGCATCTGCTCGGTCGACAAACCGTCGGCCTCGAGCAGCACCGCGACCGGATTGCCCTTGAATCGGACACGGGTAAAAACATCCACCTGCTTGAATGGAATACTTGGCATATCGGTCCTGTCGATCGGCTGGATCACCGATGGTAAGCCGCCATCGGCACGCTGAACAGGCACACTTTCGAGGATTTTCGCCGATACAGTACCGGCCGTGTCGCAGGGGCGGCGCTCAACGCGCGATCGTCACCACGTGGGCCTGGATCCGGGTGTCGAGCGGACCGGGGCCGAACCTGCGCGCGATCGCGTGGGCGGCGGCATCGGTGGCTTCTTCCAGGGTCAGCCTGCCGCGGGCTTCGATTTCGCTCCGCAGCGGCGAGCCTTGCAGGTAGGCGGTGGCCGGTATCTCGGGCGAGGCGGCCTTCGCGCGCGCCGCGACCGTCTCGATCTCGGGCGCCGCGCCGAAGCCGCCGGCCTTCAGGTCGCGCGCGATCGCCGCCGGGTCGTGATAGCCGTGCGGGGTCCGCTCCATGAAGCGCGGCGGGTCCTCGGGAAACAGCGCGGCCAGCGCACCGGACACGGTGAACACCAGTTCATTTTCTTCGATGCGGTCCCAGGCATTGAACAGGAACACGCCGCCCGGACGCAGCACCCGGCGCACTTCGGCAAACGCCTTCGCTTTATCGGGAAAGAACATCACGCCGAACTGGCACACCACGGCGTCGAATTCCGCGTCGCCGAACGGTAGCTGCATCGCGTCGGCCTGGCGCCATTCCACCGGGCGCGAGGTGCCGGCCGCGGCCGCGACATCGAGCATCGCCTGGTTCAGGTCGGTGGCGACGATCGCTACCTCGCCAGGCAAGACGGCGGCCAGTTGCCGCGTCACCACGCCGGTGCCGGCGGCGATCTCGAGCACGCGCGACGGCTTGCGCGCGGCGAGCCGCTGCGCCAGGTCCACCGCATAGGGCTCGAAGATGAGCGGCACGAGATAACACTGGTAGATCGCCGGGATGGAGCCGGCGAACGCCTTGTCGTTGTCGGCGCTGCCGCTGCCCGCGCGCTCGAAGCGTTGCGCCAGCTGGCCCAGCGACAAGCGCGCGCCGGCCTCGTTGTCTTCGGCTCGTACGCCGCGCGGCAAGTTCTCGAACGACATGGTCAGCGTGGTGCCGTCCGGCGCCGGCTCGAAGCGCGCCGTGATCGTCATCTCGCCCTGCAGGGCCGGATCGGTGCTGACGAAGGTGACGGTCTCGACGATCCGGCGCGCCGGCGTCAATTCGACGAAGCGCACCTGGACCATATCCTCCTTGTCGGCCGTCTTGCCGCGAAACACGCGTTCGTCGGCGGGATAGAACAGCGACATGCGGTAACCGCCGCCGACCCGCCCGTCGAACGTATGGATCTTGCCGGTCATCCTGGCCGGCGGCAACCAGGTCACCAGCACCGCCGGGTCCATGAACGCCGCGTACACCTGCTCGGGCGTGGCCTTGATGATCTGCGCTACGGAATTGGTCATTGCGCACCTCCAGGAAGATGCCGTCATTGTAGTCCACGCCGTTTCATCTCCAAGTCAAGACAGGAAGCCCCGTCAATACTGGGAGCGTTTTAAGTTCTGCATAAGTTGTGCAGTGCATCATGACATTTTCTTTGGGAGATAATCATCATGCGCACGATCACAGCAGTTTCGGTATTGACGTTGACTTTGGGCCTGGCCGGCTGCGCAGGAATGATGCGCACCACGCCATCGGTGGGCGACCCGGTCGCCACCGTGACCGCCAAATACGGCAAGCCGACCGCCGTGTATGCGAACGGCGCCGGCAAGGAGCTGGAGTACGCGAATGGGCCGATGGGGCAGACCACCTGGATGGCGCAGATCGATGCGGACGGCAAGCTGAGCTCGTTCGAGCAGGTGCTGACCCAGCAAAAATTCGCGATGATCAAAGTCGGCAACGCGACCAAGGAAGACGTCCTGCGCACCATCGGCCGTCCGGGCGAGCAATCGCACGTGGCCGAGAACGACTACGAGGTCTGGACCTACCGCTACAAGGAAAACGGCGTGTGGAACTCGATGCTGCAGGTCCATTTCGACAAGGACGGCGTGGTCCGGCTGATGGAGAACACGCCGGACCAGATGTTCAAGGCAATGCGCTCCTGATCATTGCTGCGGGTTGAGCCGCTCGATCTTCGAGTGCAGCTTGTTCAGGCCTGAAAGGTAGGCCTTGGCCGAGGCCACGATGATGTCCGGGTCCGAGCCCACGCCGTTCACGATGCGCCCCGCGCGCGACAGGCGCATCGTGACCTCGCCCTGCGACTGGGTGCCGTTGCTGATCGCGTTGATCGAAAACAGCACCAGCTCGGCACCGCTCGCGGCTTCCTTTTCGATCGCATTGACGGTGGCGTCGACCGGGCCATCGCCCTCGCCTTCGCAGCTGAACTCCTTGCCGTCCATCGCGAACACCACCTTGGCGCGCGGCGTCTCGCCGGTCTCGGAGCGCTGCGCCAGCGAGACGAAGCGGTAGTACTCGCCTTCGTGCGCGTGCTCTTCGTCCGACACCAGCGCCATGATGTCTTCGTCGAAGATGTCGGCCTTGCGGTCGGCCAGTTCCTTGAAGCGGCCGAACGCGGCGTTCACTTCGGACTCCGACTCCAGCTCGATGCCCAGCTCCTGCAGGCGCGCCTTGAAGGCGTTACGGCCCGACAGCTTGCCCAGCACGATCTTGTTGGCGGCCCAGCCCACGTCTTCGGCGCGCATGATCTCGTAGGTCTCGCGCGCCTTCAGGATGCCGTCCTGGTGGATGCCGGAGGCGTGCGCAAACGCGTTCGCGCCCACCACCGCCTTGTTCGGCTGCACCGCGAAGCCGGTAATCTGCGACACCATCTTGGACGCCGCCACGATCTGGGTGGTGTCGATCCCGAGCTGCAGATTGAAGTAGTCGCCGCGCGTGCGTAGCGCCATCACCACCTCTTCCAGCGCGGTGTTGCCGGCCCGTTCGCCCAGGCCGTTGATGGTGCATTCGATCTGGCGCGCGCCGCCGATCATCACGCCGGCCAGCGAATTCGCGACCGCCATGCCGAGGTCGTTGTGGCAGTGCACCGACCACACCGCCTTGTCGGAATTCGGCACGCGCTCGCGCAGCGTGCGTATGAAGTGGCCGTAAAGCTCGGGTACGGCGTAGCCCACGGTGTCGGGGATG
>DASRXO010000100.1:0-6963 GCA_035654095.1 Telluria sp. | reverse complement strand
ACCGCGAGGCGCAGTGGGTGAAGAACTGCGTGGCGGTCGGGCTGTCCGGCGGCTTCCTCGAACCGCTGGAGGCGTCTGGCATCGGCTTGATCGAGACCGCGGCTTATCTGGTCGGCTACCTGTTCCCGCACGATGGCGACTTCGCGCCGACCGCGCGCCTGTTCAACCAGCTGATGCGCGAGCGGTACGAGCGGGTGGTCGATTTCGTGAAGCTGCATTACTGCCTGAGCCGGCGCACCGACACGCGCTTCTGGACCGACAACCGCGACCCCGCGTCGATTCCCGCAACGCTGCGCGACAAGCTCGCGATGTGGCGCGCGCGGCCGCCGCACCGGCTCGACTTCGTCACCGACCTGGAGATGTATCCGCCCTCGAGTTGGCAATATGTCTTGTACGGGATGGAGTTCGAGACCGCCCTCGCGGCGGGTGCGGTGAGCGCGGCCGGCCTGGCCCAGGCGCGCGCGGAATTCGCGACCATCGCGCACCTGTCGGGCCAGGCGCTGGCCGATTTACCGTCGCACCGCGCGCTGGTCGAGCACCTGTGTCAACGGGCGGCATGATCGGTTTTCAGAAATCGATTACATGCTATACTCGGCCACGCATGAAGAAAAACGCCAACCATTCCTCGTCCACCGTCCATGAAGTGGCGCGCGCCGCCGGCGTGTCCGCGGCCACGGTCTCGCGTTTTTTGAACGGCACCGCCAGGGTGTCGGAAGAGAAGCGCAAGGTCATCGAAAGCGTCATCGAGCGCCTCAACTACAAACCCAACGTCCTCGCCCAGAATCTCAAGACCGGCAGTTCGCGCACGATCGGCGTGCTGACCCAGTCGCTGGTCAGTGGTTACTTCACCGACGCCATGGCCGGCATCGACGACGCCTTGCAGGGCACCGGCTACGCGCCGCTGATCGTCTCCGGCCACTGGCACGCGGACGAGGAGGCCGAGCGCATCGAGCTGCTGATCGCGCGCCGCGTCGATGGCTTGGTGATCCTGACCGGGAAGCTCACCGACGCGCAGATCCTCGAGTTCTCGAAGCGGGTGCCGATCGTGGTGTTCGGGCGTACGCTGGTGGGCAAGCACGCCTTCGGCTTCTACCTCGATAACTACCAGGCGGCGTGCGAAGCGGTCGATTACCTGGTGGTGCAGGGGCACCGCAGCATCGCCTTCATCGCCGGCCCGCCCGACCAGGACGACGCGCGCGCGCGCCTGGCCGGCTACCGCGACACGCTGGCCAAGCACAAGATCGCGGTCGACCCGCAACTGATCGTGGCGGGCGACTTCCAGGAATCGGGCGGCCTGCTGGCGGTGAACCAGTTGCTCGAATCGGGGTGCCGATTTACCGCGATCTTCGCGGCCAACGACCTGTCGGCGTATGGCGCGCGGCTGGCGCTGTACCGCCGCAATATCCGCGTGCCGGAAGACATCTCGATCGTCGGCTTCGACGATCTGCACAGCTCCATGTGTACCACGCCGCCGCTGACCACGGTGCGCCAGCCGCTGTTCGACGTCGGCCGCTGCCTGGGCCAGACCATGCTCAAGATTATTGCGCATGAAGAGTTCGAGGTGGACGTGCCGCCGCTGTCGTTGGTGGTGCGGGAGTCGGTGCGGCGGATCGCTTAACGCGTCAGTTGGCGTGCTCATGCGTAAGCTGCCGAGCATGGCGCTGATGTCCGAGATCAGGGCCAGGATTTTGTCGGCGTCCTCGTCCGACCCGCAGCGGATGTCGGGCAATGAGCTGGCCGCGTACACGCGCCGCCTGGCCGAGAACCGGCAGGAGACCGACCGCTCCAAGATCGCGTTCTGCAACGAGTTGATCGATCCGCTGGCGATCTTCGTGCGGATAGCGCTAGCGCTGGCGCTGCCGTTCGCCTACCGGCACACGCGCAGCGGCGGCGTGAGCCTCAAGATCTTCATCGGCATCATGATCGGAGTGAGCTTCATGCTGGTCAATACGCTGCTCGGCATGCTGACCACCTGGAATTCCAACGTGGGGCCGGTTCCGCCCCAAAGCAGACAGTCCCTTAATTTGGAAAAAAATCTGCAAATATTAGTACCAAGGTGTTATGTGTTGCATGGGCTATGAATGTTGCCCAATAAGCGACAGCTATTCCGTCATTCCGATAACGAATATAAATAAATGCAAATACAGCTCCACCACACAGGGAAACAACGCCGTGGGCTAAACCGCCATTTAAATAATGACCGATTGCCCACATTGCGGAGCCGATTATGATACAAAAAAGCGGTTTTACGTAAAGCCGTCTAAGTACCTCTAACGGAAGTACTTGGCCTATGACGGTTTCGAATAGAGGCCCCAATAGAATAGCAGATAAAATTTTGACTGGAAGGTTCGCATTAAGGACTTCACTTCCAGCATTGGCTCCCCAAAGGCTAGTAGGCAGGAAAAACTTAAGTACAAGAATAACTAACATCGCGGCAATAAATGATACACCACCCCATGCTAAGCCAGTCCGAATAATTTCAATTGAGGAACGCCGCGATATACCTTGCTCAAATGGAATTTCCAATTTTCGTCTCCAAAAGATACGTTCTTTAAGAACCCACACATAAGCAATTGGCACTGTCTCTTCTGGCCGACAGCTATCGCCCCGAAGCGGACGTTCTTCTATCCCCAATGGGTCCGTCACGGTTCAGGGCGGAGCGGTAGACTCGTGCCGAAGGTCCTCATATAAGCAGACCAGATATCATGTGTCCGTGAACGCGTCGCCTCGATGTCGCACTCGAGCTCGGCGCGATAACGATAAGTGCCTGCTTCTTGATATGTGTATACATCGCCACACTGGGCGGAACGATATTTGAGCCACGCATCTTGGGCGGCGTCAATCTGCGGTTTGCCGGAATTTTGTTTGTTGATTTGCTCCCGTGCTGTGTTCAGGTATTCAGCAAGGGCACTATTCGCCTTTTCGAGTTCTTGATTCAAGCATTGTGTTTCCTCGACCGTACTCTTCGCGTGCAAACACAGCAGCTGCGGCTTTTCGGCTCCTGCCGCAGTCATGAAGACAAATGTAAGACAGCAAGCCGCTATATATCTGCGCATCGAGCTCCTCCAATATTGTGTTTGAAACATGGTTGACTAACTCGCACACGATACCACGGCGGCGCACAAGTGGGCAAATTCAAAAATGTCCGGCTCACGCGGGCCGTCTTAGCGCACAGTTTAATAACCGGTTTTGACCGATTGCTGCAACAATATTGGAATTCGGCGATAGAGGCCAAATTGGCTTCTCAACTCTACGGTGAGCTCGTGTCACGCATTCGCTGCGGCTCGCCCTTCCAAAACATCAGCCCTATGAAAAGACCACCCAATGCACAGCAATATGCAATAGTTACGAGTTGCCCGTATTGCACCAAAAGAACGATTCCACCAATTAGCGCTGCGAAAAAAAACAAGTATGCAATCCAGCCTTGCCAAGCTATGGGTAGTCCCCATCCCCAGCCGTCACGTGCTGGACGTACAGGAAACCAGTAACGTTGACATTTCATTATGTATCTCCTAGTTGGGTTGGACAAAGCAAATTAATTTATGGACTTGGTTCTCATAGACTTTCGTAAATCTTACATGACCAGCGATTGGCTGCTACTGGCCGGAAGGGGGCTGCCATGCCCGGCTGGCCCCACTCCAGACGTCGCGGTCTTTACTTAACGCTGTGGGGACACGCGTTCGACCAAGGTGTCGAGTGTCACGGTGTCCTCATCGCCCTGCACGAGCGACCGCAGGTCGACGCCGTTGACGGTTCCCCCACGCTGGAATGCCTTGACTTGCGCCAGTTCTTGTCCATCTTTGACTCTAATAGGAGCCCATTCGACAAAGCCTGGCTTCATGTGGACCAGTATGGACGCATGCCTTACCGGAAAATGCGTACCACCCCATTCACCGATTCGGGTATCGAACGTGTGTGGCCCTGGTTGCATGTCGCCGAACAATACCCTATCGACGACGTACTCGGTCTTCTCACAGCCACCGTCGTTCGAAAAACAGACGTAGGTTGATGCATCGGGATTGCGACGGCCATTCGCGGCGCATAGGTCCGGGCAATACTGGCCGCCGCGTGGCTCCAAGGTGACGCGCTCGACGTGCGCGACGAATAGAGATTCTTGCGCTTGGACTGCGGCGCAGGCCGCCAACGACAACACTGCAAACGAGCTGCCCTGTTTGATACTAATGTCACCAAATCTAAATATTTGCTCGCTTTTGACCCGCTTCATCGGAGGCATATCGGCAAACGCGTTCACCGCCATCACCATGCCGATGGATATTAAAACCCAGCGTGCCGCAATTCCTCTCATCGAAATTCCTTGTTCTAAAAATCATGTCTGCTCTTGGCCGACACCTGTCTACCAAAAAGAGCCTTACTTCTTGCTCAAAAATAGCTCATAGCGGTCGGCCAGAATTCCGCAGTATATGGACGCCGCATTCTTGAACTTCCCGTCACGTCGTGATATGTCCGCAGCAATTAGCTTCATGCCAGTGTCATCGATGACGTCTGCTGCACGAACGTAGGAACTGCCAAGTGCACCCAATCCAGCCTTACATTTCGTAATGGCTTCATCAAATCTATTTTGCAAAATTGCGGACTCTCCGTCTTTGAGCAGAAGTGATACCTCCTGCCTATCAACGGCCGATGCCACGGCTGGTCGCATCAAGACTGAGGCGCACAATGCGACCGCAAGAATGCCAAAATTAAATTCATACATGAGATGCCCTAAATTTCACACTGCTATGGCTGCTCTTGGCCGATTGCAGCCAGCGGCACTGCGAACCAAAGATTGACATTAAATCAAGCCGTTGGCAAGCTTGTGCTTTGGCCTGGCAGGCTGCAACCGGCCAGAAGCGGACATCGTCACTCGCCTCACAAGAGGCCGAATCAATCGCTCAAGGGATTTTAGAGGGGGCGCAATGACGCTATAGGCGCGACGTTGAAATGCAGAAAGGCCTTTGGGAGGGCGCAAGAGTGTGCCATAGTCAGGAGCGCGACAAGACCCATTAGGAGCTTTGATGCATAATTTTCGAATCCGACCAACAGTTGCTCTTGCACTTACGTTGATGTCCGCGAGCACCTTCGCGCAATGCGTTGGCTCGACCGGTCCTGGCGGACCGTGTTCTACGGGGCCCGGCGGAGGCCTATCTACGGGACCTAGTGGTGGCCTTTCAACTGGTCCGGGTGGCGGACTTTCTACTGGGCCGGGCGGTGGCAAGTCAACAGGACCAGGAGGTGGTCTTTCAACTGGGCCTGGCGGAGGACTGTCTACAGGTCCAGGCGGTGGTCTATCGACTGGCCCCGGTGGCGGGAAATCGACTGGTCCCGGTGGGGGCTGTCCACTGGCCCCGGCGGTGGTTGCTCCACTGGCCCTGGTCCAAATAGCGACAAGTGGAATCGCTCCAATCCAGACTGCAAGAAATAGCGCCCTCCACCAGACGACGGGGCAATTGCTGATCACGCGGCGCTGCTGACAGTCGTTACCGCGCATAACAGACTGCTTCGGGGCGGAACCGGCCCCACACAGCACGGACGACCGGCATTTTTGGTTATCCGACCTTGGGATCACGGTATGGCGGAAGGTAGGCACTACCTTCAAACGTGCATCACGCGATACTGCACGATTTGGCCCGATTCCACACGATAGCCGCACGAAATCGGCCGAATTGCATCCGATTCCTCACGATTTCAACTCGAAAACGTACGATTTCGAGCCGAAATTGAACGATACAGCATGGTGAATGTCCAAAGAGGACAAGTCAAAATGCGCCGCACCCAATCGTAAGAAATCGCGGAGGTTTCGGACGTTTTCGCGCGCAAATCGTGGGATTTCGTGGGCAAATCGTATGATTTCGGAGAGATATCGTGCGGTATCGGCCAATATCGCGCGAAAGCGAGCAATCCCATGAAAAGACAGCACCCCGCCCCCGCTATGGAACTCCCGATCGCCATTGAATTACACCGCCAGCTTACGCATGCATCCTGTGAATCAGGGTTCGAACACGACCAAAAAAGAGATTGGTCGAGAAAAGGTCCGGCTAGTTCAAGGCGTCCTTTTTTTGCTGGAGCTGACCGGCTTAGGCGAATTGACGCTGTTCGTCCTCGTCGGTATCGGTGGCTTGGTGCTCGCGCATTTTCAGCGCGTCACCGAGCATGACGAGCACGGGACCGTGGGCGGCGCCCAAGCCACGGGCCAGGGTGGCCAGTGTCAAACGCAGGATGCGCTGGTCGGGGCGGCTGCAGTTTTCGATGACGACGACCGGTGTGTCGGCGCGGCGGCCTTGGTCGAGCAGGCGCTGGGCGGTGCCGATGGCTTCGCGGCCGCCCATGTACTGCACCAGCGTGTCGGTGTCGGGTACCGCGACGTGGTCGGAGTGCTCGGGGGCGGTGCTCGAGGTGAAGAAGGCCACGCTGCGCGCCACGCCGCGCTTGGTCAGCGGCTGCTTGGTCGCCGCCGCCGCGGCCAGCGCGGTGGTGATGCCGGGGACGATTTCCACTTCGATGCCGGCTTCTTCCAGCGCGCGCAGTTCTTCGTCGGCGCGGCCGAACATCATCGGGTCGCCGCCTTTCAGACGCACTACCAGCGCGTGTTTTTTCGCGCTGTCGATCATCTGCTTGTTGATGAAGGCTTGGGCCGTAGAGAGCTGGCCACAGCGTTTGCCGACGGCGATTTTTTCGGCTTGCGGGCACAGGGCCAGCATCTCGTCGGTGACCAGGGCGTCGTGCAGGACGACGTCGGCTTGCGCCAACAGACGCGCGCCGCGCAGGGTGATCAGGTCTTGGGCGCCGGGGCCGGCGCCGATTAGGTAGACTTTTCCGAGTGTTTTCATGTGCTGTTTCCTGCGCTACTTGCGGCTTCGCTTGGCGCGCTATGGAGGGAACTCATGCAATGCATGGGTTCCCGCCTTCGCGGGAACGACGGTTATAGGCGGATCATACCTGCGGCGACGGTTTGGTGCGTCACTT
>DASRXO010000099.1:0-4194 GCA_035654095.1 Telluria sp. | reverse complement strand
GCCAGCAGGCCCATTACGAGGCCGATCAGCGCCGCCGCGCCCACCCCCGCGAGGATGCCGAGTTCGAACGGCATGCCCTGCTGGCTCAGCACGTAACCGGTGACGTAGCCGGCCGCGCCGAAGAACGCCGCATGGCCGAACGACAGCAGGCCGGTAAAGCCGATCAGCAGGTTGAAGGCGCAGGCGAACAGGCCGAAGCACAGCAGCTTCATCAGGAACACCGGGTAGCCGTAGAAGGGCGCGGCCAGCGCCACCAGCAGCGCGATCAGGTAGCCAATATTTTTGTTCATCCGTGTGCTCCGATTCGGGTTATTTTTCTTTGCCGAACAGCCCGGCCGGGCGCAGCAGCAGGACGATCACCATCACCACGAACACCACCACTTCCGAGCCTTCCGGGTAGAACACCCGGGTCAGCCCTTCGATCACGCCCAGCCCCAGGCCGGTGAGGATCGAGCCCATGATCGAGCCCATGCCGCCGATCACCACCACCGCGAACACGACGATGATCAGGTGCGAGCCCATCAGCGGCGTGACCTGGATGATAGGCGCCGCCAGCACGCCCGCGAAGCCGGCCAGCGCGACCCCGAAGCCATAGGTCAGGGTGACCATCAGCGGCACGTTGATGCCGAAGGCCTCGACCAGTTTCGGGTTCTCGGTGCCGGCCCGCAGGTAGGCGCCGAGCTTGGTTTTTTCGATCACGAACCAGGTCGCGAGACACACGCTCAGCGAGGCGAACACGACCCAGGCGCGGTAATTCGGCAAGATCATGAAGCCGAGGTTGGTGGCGCCGGTCAGCAGCTCCGGCACCGCGATGGTCTGGCCCGACACCCCGAAGAAGGAGCGAAACACGCCTTCCAGCAGCAGCGTGATGCCGAAGGTCAGCAGCAGGCCGTACAGGTGGTCGAGCTTGTAGAGCCAGCGCAGCATGGTCTTCTCGACGATCACGCCGAACACGCCGACCAGCAGCGGCGCCAGGACCAGCACTTGCCAGTAATTGAGCCCGTACTCGCTGATGCCGATGAACGCGACGAAGGCGCCCATCATGTACAGCGCGCCGTGCGAAAAATTGATCACATTGAGCAGGCCGAAAATCACCGCCAGGCCCAGCGAGAGCATGGCGTAGAACGAGCCGTTGACCAGCCCCAGCAGCAGCTGGCTCATCAAGGCCTGCGAAGAATGGCCGAAAATTTCCATGGCATCACAGTACAAAAGTTAGGGTGAAACCGCTACGCCGGTATGACGAAGCGGGCACCCGCCCGCTTCGCTGTGCCGCTTATCGATACGGCGTCCGGCTTACTTCCAGAGCACGCACTTGCTCTCGGCCTTGGTGGCATAGGCCTGGGCGCCGGGAATCGTCTGCACGACCTTGAAGTAATCCCATGGATACTTCGATTCCGACTGCTTCTTCACTTCCATCAGGTACATATCGTGCACCATGCGGCCGTCGGGCCGGATCTCGCCGCCCTTCGCGAACATGTCGTTGACCTTGGTCTTCTTCATCTGCGCCATGACCTTGTCCGAGTCGTCCGTGCCGAGCGCCTTGACCGCGTTCAGGTAGAAGGTGGTGGCCGAGTAGTCGGCCGCCTGCAGCATCGACGGCTCCTTTTTCATCTTGGCGAAGTAGCGCTTCGACCAGGCGCGCGTATCGGGATTCATGTCCCAGTACCAGCCGTCGGTCAGGTACATGCCCTGGGCCGCGTTCAGTCCCAGCGAGTGGACGTCGTTGATGAACATCAGCAGCCCGGCCAGCTTCATCTGCTTGGTGATGCCGAATTCGTTGGCGGCCTTGATCGAGTTGACGGTGTCGAGGCCGGCGTTGGCCAGGCCCAGGATCTGGGCCTTCGAGGCCTGCGCCTGCAGCAGGAAGGACGAGAAGTCGGAGGCCGACAGCGGATGCCTGACGCTGCCCAGCACGGTGCCGCCGTTGGCCTTGACCACGGCCGCGGTGTCGTTCTCGAGCGAGGCGCCGAACGCGTAGTCGGCGGTCATGAAGAACCAGCTCTTGCCGCCCTGCTTGACGATCGCGCCGCCGGTGCCGCGCGCCAGCGCGATGGTGTCGTAGGCGTAATGCACGGTGTAGGGCGTGCACTCTTCATTGGTCAGGCGCGCCGAGCCGGCGCCGATCGAGATGAATACCTTTTTCTTTTCCGCAGCGACCTTGGCCATCGACAGGTTGGTGCCCGAGTTGGTGCCGCCCAGCAGCATGTCGACACCTTGCTGGTCGAACCATTCGCGCGCCTTGCTGGCCGCGATGTCGGCCTTGTTCTGGTGGTCGGCGTAGATGAATTCGATCTTCTTGCCGTTGATGGTGCCGCCCATGTCCGCAATCGCCATCTTGACCGCTTCCACGCCGCCCGGCCCGTCGATGTCGGCATACACGCCGGACATGTCGGTAATCATGCCGATCTTGATGGTGTCGCCCGAAATCTGCGCGTGTGCAGAGAGGGAAATGCCCATGGCGCATGCCGCGCTGGCTGCGATCGCGATAGCTTTACGTTTCATTTTGTCTCCGTTGGAATGGGTGGTAAACGACGTCTTATACGCCCAGCAGTTCGGTCAGGACCGGCATCTTGGCGCTCAACTCGGACGAAGCGAAAGTCTCGACGATCTGACCGTGCTCCATCACGTAAAACCGATCCGCCAAAGGTGCGGCGAAGCGGAAGTTCTGTTCCACCATCACGATGGTATAGCCTTTGGCCTTGAGCGCGGTGATCATGCGCGCCAGGCCCTGCACGATGACCGGCGCCAGGCCTTCCGAAATCTCGTCCAGCAGCAGCAGGCGCGCGCCGGTGCGCAGGATGCGCGCGACCGCCAGCATCTGCTGCTCGCCGCCCGACAGGCGCGTGCCCTGGCTGTTCTTGCGCTCCAGCAGATTGGGGAACATCTCGTAGATCTCGGCCACCGGCATGCCCTTTTCCTTGCCCGCCAGGACAGGCGGCAGCATCAGGTTTTCCTCGGTCGACAGCGAAGAAAAAATCCCGCGCTCTTCGGGGCAGTAGCCGATGCCGAGGTGGGCGATCTTGTGGGTCGGCAGGCCGATCGCCTCGGCGCCGTTCACCTTGATCGAGCCGGTGCGCGCGCCGGTCAGGCCCATGATCGAGCGTAAGGTCGTGCTACGTCCGGCGCCATTGCGGCCGAGCAGGGTCACGACCTCGCCCTGGTTGACCGAGAGGTTGACGTTGTGCAGGATGTGCGATTCGCCATACCAGGCTTGCAGGTTCGAGATCTCGAGCGCGGCCGTCATCAATGGGCCCCTTCCAGCTCGGCATCGACGGTGCCCATGTACGCTTCCATCACTTGCGGGTTGCGCGAAACCTCGGCGTAACTGCCTTCGGCCAGCATGGCGCCGCGCTGCAGGACGGAGATCTTGTCGCAGATGCCGGCCACCACGTTCATATTGTGCTCGACCATCAGGATCGTGCGGCCGACCGAGACCTTCTTGATCAGCTCGGTAACGCGGTGCACGTCTTCGTGGCCCATGCCCTGGGTCGGCTCGTCGAGCAGCATCAGCTCGGGTTCCATCGCCAGGGTGGTGGCGATTTCGAGCGCGCGCTTGCGGCCGTAGGGCAGGTCGACGGTGATGGTGTCGGCGAAGCTGGTCAGGTCGACCTCGGCCAGCAGCTGCATGGCGTGCTCGTCGAGACGCCCCAGCGAGCGCTCGCTTTGCCAGAAACGAAAGGAAGTGCCGAGGTCGCGCTGCAAGCCGATGCGCACGTTCTGCAGCACGGTCAGGTGCGGAAACACGGCCGAAATCTGGAACGAGCGGATGATGCCCGTGCGTGCGATCTGGGCCGGCCTGGCGCCCGTGATGTCGCGGCCGTTGAACAGGATCTGGCCCGAGGTCGGCACCAGGAATTTGGTGAGCAGGTTGAAGCAGGTCGTCTTGCCGGCGCCGTTGGGCCCGATCAGCGCGTGGATGTGACCGCGCTGTACGCGCAGATTCACGTCGTTGACAGCCGTGAACCCCTTGAACTCCTTGGTCAAGTTCCTTGTTTCCAAGATGACGTCTGTCATTGTGTCTCCGTGATTGTTTTCGTGCCACTCTGAAAACTTTTTATATCAGATAATACACATAATGAATTTCGGTCACAATACAGTACAACTACCACTCGCCCGTAAGCCGCCGCGCTTCATGCCCGCTCGGCAAGGATAACTGCGGCGGTCTTCTCGGCGATCATCAAGGTGGGTGAATTC
>DASRXO010000098.1:0-3616 GCA_035654095.1 Telluria sp. | reverse complement strand
CCTGTGCCAGGGCGCGCCGGGACTCGGCAAGACCTTGACCGCCGAGATCTATTCGGAAGTGGTCGGCAAGCCCTTGTACCGCGTGCATTCGGGCCAACTGGGGACCACCGCGGCCTCGGTCGGCGCGACGCTGACCGGCATCCTGCGGCGCGCCATGCGCTGGGACGCGATCATCCTGCTGGACGAGGCCGACGTCTACATCCGGCGCCGCGACAACGACCTCGAACACAATGCGATCGTCGCCGAATTCTTGCGCACGCTCGAGTATTTCAACGGCCTGCTGTTCATGACCACCAACCGGATCGGCGACGTCGACGATGCGATCCTGTCGCGCTGCATCGCGACGCTGCATTACGAGACGCCGCCGAAGCCGGACGCGATCCGGCTCTGGAAGCTGCTGGCGGAACAGTTCGGCGCGGACCTCGACGACGAGCTGGTCGAGGCGCTGACGGTCGCCTACCCGACCGCGAGCGGACGCGACATCAAGGAATTGCTGAAGTTGGCGACGCGTTATTGCAAGGCGAAGCAGATCCCGCCCTCGGAGGAAGCGTTCAGATTGTGCGCGCTGTTTCGCGGCTACGCCTGACGCCGCGTTGCCTACTCGAGCGTGATGGTTCCCTCGAACGTCACGTTCAGCTTGATGCCTGCGACCTCGAGCGTCATGGTGGCGGGCAGCGCTTCATTTCCGCTGATCGATTTCTCCGCGAGCGCGCGGGCGACCGCCTTCTCGATTTCGTTCTGGGAGCTGACGCCCACCGTTTTCAGAAATTTGCGCAGGCTTAGGTTGAAGGTTTCTTCGTTCACGGTAATCCCTCCCAGTGTGTTTTCAGTATAGACAGCGCGGCTCTTGTCTTTACAACTATTTACTTATCTTTAAGCAAAATACGTTTTCTTCGTGTTAATTATACCTATAATCAGTGAAGTTCCCGCAGGCACTTCATTGAGTCCAGATATAGCCAACACATGTCGTTCTCGAAAAAAAATCTGCTCGAATTTTTCCTCGGCGAGCGCAAGGCGGCGCGCTCGCCACGCTGCAGACCGTGCTGCGGATCCGGCGCGAGCGCTACGACCTGATCTTCAGCACCTCCAACCAGTTCTCGTTCGCCTTCCAGATGCGGCTCAAACTGCTGGGCGCGCGCTACCTGGTCGACTTCAATGTCGTCAAATATGGGACCAGCACGGCGCGCCTGGGCATGTACGACCGCACGGTCGATTGCGTGCGCCACACCCACATCCTGGAGAGTTATTTTTCGGCGCTGGGGCAATTCAATCTGGCCAACATCAACTACCAGTACGAGCTGTACGGGGTGGAAGCGCATGCCGCCAAGGCCCACTCCTTCCTGCACGCGCTGGGCGACCGCTATGCCGGCCTGGTGTGCTTCAACTACCAGGCCAGCGCGGCCAACCGCAGCATCGGCAAGGACGACGCGGTGGCGCTGTGCGCGGCGCTGGCCGACCGATACCGCGGCCACGCCGTGATCGTGGTCTATCCGCCCGGCGGCAGGCAGCAGGCCGAGGCCATCACCGACAGCGTCGGCAGGCGCAACGTCATGACCGCGTTCGAGACTGCGAATATCCTGGAGCTGGCCGCGCTGATTCGGGAGTGCGACATCGTGATTTCGCCCGATACCTCGGTGATCCACCTGGCGTCGGCCTACAACAAGAAGGTGCTGGGCTTTTACATCAACACCGACAACTACCGCTGGTTCTACCCGATGTGCGACCATTTCCGCGTCATGCTGTCCGCGGACGAGAAGATCGAACAGATCGACCGCCAGGCTGCGCTCAACGCGTTCGAGCAACTGATGGCCAGTTGAACCGGCAAATAACTGCGCACGTCGCGCAGCTTCCTCAGCGTCTACCGGCACAATTCGATCTCGCGTGCCGCGCTCGCGCTGCAACTGACGCAGCCCGCGGTGTCGCGTCACATCAAGATACTCGAAGCGCGACTGCAGTCGCAGCTGTTCACCCGCCTGCCGCGCGGGCTGGCGCCGACCCCGGCTGCGATCGAACTGGAACGGCAGGCCGGCCAGCATCTGGACGCGCTCGAGGCCCTCATCGGCAGCGGCGCCGGCCAGCGCGAGGCGCTCGCCGGCATCGTCCACGTGGGCGCGACCAGCGGCTTCGCCAGGCTGCTGCTGTCCGCATTGAGCACCCTGCCCCGTTATGCGATTCGCCTTGACCTGCGCACGATGCCGCCGCCGGCGCTGGTGACGGCACTGGCCGGCCGTGAGCTCGATCTGGCCGTCACGCTGGCGCGCATTCCGCACAAAGGGGTCGAGTATGAACTGCTGCATGAAGGGCGCCAGCAGATAGTGTGCGCGCCGAGCTTGCGTGAGCGCCTGCCCAAATCGGCGGCACCGAAGGGGCTGCCGCTGATCGATTTACAGGGGCCGGTGCCGCCATTGGCGAGTTTCTGGCGTGAGGTGTTCGGCGGCAGTGCCGAGCTGCCGTCCGCTGTCGTGCCGGACTATCAAACGGCGCTCGAGGCGGCAGCGGCGGGCGTCGGCCTGGCCGTGGTGCCCGAATGCTTATGCCGGCCGCTGCTGCATGCCGGCCAGCTGATCGCGCTGCCGCTGCCAAAACGCGCGCCGCAGTTTGCGCTCTACCTTGCCTGCGCCAAGGGCGGCAGCGCGGCCGAGCGCGTCGGCGTGTGTCGCGAGCAGTTGGTTGATGCGGCACACAACTGGTAACGGAGCGGCCAAGATCAGCGCCGCAGCAATTGTGGAGCGCATTGTTCGCGTGAGAACACGGCCAACTATGAGCTTTGGTCGAAACCGCCAATCGTGCCAGTGCGCTAGTCAGGCACTAAATATTGCTATTACATAGTAACTGTTGTGCTATTCTTATTCCACTTCGTTGCCTCATTGATGAGGTAATCGTTTCTGATATGCCCACCAAATATCAAGACCCGCGTGCCACACTCAGAGGAAAAAATGAAAAAGAAATGGATTGTCATACCGTCTTTGCTGGTGTTGACTGTGACAGGAGCAATCGCCAGCCCCCCGCCGACAGTGGAGCTGAATCGCGCGACCCAATTGGAGGTCGTCGATACACTGGTTGCCAAGCTAAATGCCTACTATGTGTTTCCAGACAAAGCCAAACAAGTCGAGGCGGTCCTGCGCCAGCGCCAGCGCGAGGGCAAGTACGATGGGATCACGGACGGCAAACAGCTGGCCAAACAGCTGTCGGATGACATTGATGGCGTTGTCCACGACAAGCATATGTTGGTAGATGTCAGCGCCCGCCCGGTGCCGCCCGACGATGCAATGCCGCCGCCACCCCAGACGCGGGCGGAGTGGGAAAAACAGGTGCCGCCTGCCGTGCTCGAAAGGGTCCGCGCGTCAAACCTTGGCGTGGAAAAGGTTGCTCACCTGAGCCCCAATATCGGCTACCTGCAAATTTCCTCGTTCGGGCCGGTTTTCCTCGTATCCGAAAAGTTCGCCGCGGCGATGAATGAACTCGCTGACACCGATGGCCTCATCATTGATCTGCGCAACAACGGCGGCGGCGGGGGAGACTCAGTCGCGCTACTGATCAGCTATTTTGTTGACGAGCGCACTCGCCTCAACGACACCTGGGAGCGTGCGACCGACATCACCACACAGTATTGGAC
>DASRXO010000097.1:0-5500 GCA_035654095.1 Telluria sp. | reverse complement strand
TTCAGCAGGTTCTGCATCGGCATCCCGAGATAGGGCATCGACAGGCTCAGCACCAGGAAGCCCACCCCCAGCGTAATCGGAAAGCCGATCCCGAAAATATTCAGTTGCGGCGCCGCGCGCGTCAAGATCCCGAGCGCAACGTTGGTAATTAATAAAGCCGCCACGATCGGCAGCGACAACTGCAGGCCGGCGCTGAAGATCCGCCCGCCCCAGCGCACCAGCTCGAACGGCGCGCCGGCCGCCAGCGGGGTGGCCGACACCGGCATCGTGACGAAGCTCTCGGCCAGCGCCTGCAACAGCACCAAGTGCGCGTTCACGGCGAGGAAGGCCATGGTCGCGATCAGCGCCAGGAACTGGCTGACCGCCGACGAGCGCCCCGACGATTGCGGATCGAAGAAGGTGGCGAAGCCCAGGCCCATGGTCAGGCTGGCCACCTCGCCGGCCATCTCGATCGCCGCGAACGCGATGCGCATCACGAAGCCCATCGCCAGCCCGATCAGCATTTCCTGCACCACGATCAGCAGCCCGGCCATCGACACCGGATCGACCGCCGGCAGCGCCGGAATGGCCGGCGCCATGATGATCGCCAGCAGCACCCCGAGCCCGACCTTGACCGACACCGGCACGCTGGTGTTGCCGAACAGCGGAGAGGCCGCGATCAATCCCAGGATGCGCGTCAGCGGCCACAGCAGCGCCGCGATCCAGGTGTGCATCTGCGCCGTCGTCAATGTAATCATTAACGGCAGCTTCCGGCCAAAACGTAGCCCACGGCCTAGCCGATCAAGCCTGGAATGCCGGTAAACACCTGCCGCATATAGTCGAGCATGACGGCCAGCATCCAGGGCCCGGCGATCACCAGCGCCACGAAAATCCCCACCAGCTTGGGAATAAAGGACAGGGTCGCCTCGTTGATCTGGGTGGCGGCCTGAAAAATACTGACGATCAAACCGATGATCAGCGCCACCAGCAGCATCGGCGCGGCCACCATCAGGGTCACTTCCATGGCGTTGCGGCCCATCGTCATTACGCTTTCGGGTGTCATGCCGGGCTCCTAGTAAAAACTCTGCGACAGCGAGCCGATCAGCAGCTGCCAGCCGTCGACCAGCACGAACAGCATCAGCTTGAACGGCAGCGAAATGACGGCCGGCGACATCATCATCATCCCCATCGACATCAGCACCGAGGCCACCACCATGTCGATGATCAGGAACGGGATGAAGATCGCGAAGCCGATCTGGAACGCGGTCTTCAGCTCGCTGGTGACGAAGGCCGGGATCAGCACGCGCAGCGGAATGTCGTCTGGCCCCTGCAGCGCCGGCGAGCGCGAAATCTTGACGAACAGCGCCAGGTCCGACTGGCGCGTCTGCTTGACCATGAAGGTCTTCAGCGGCGCGACGCCCTTGTCCATCGCCTCGGCCATCTGGATCTTGTTTTCCTGCAGCGGCAGGTAGGCATCGGTGTAGATCTTGTCGAACACCGGCCCCATCACGAACAGGGTCAGGAACAGCGCCAGCCCGACCATCACCTGGTTGGGCGGCGCCGACTGGGTGCCCAGCGCCTGGCGCAGCAGCGACAGCACGATGATGATGCGGGTGAAGCCGGTCATCATCAGCAGCGCGGCCGGCAGGAAGGTCAGCGCCGTCATCAGCAGCAGGGTCTGGATCGGCAGCGTGTAGGCGGTGCCGCCGCCCGGCGCCGGCGCGCTGTTGAAGGCCGGGATGCCGGGCGCGGCGGCCGCCCACAGCGGCAGCGCGAGCGCGATCAGCGCCAGCAGGCACTTGAAGAGGGAAAGCCGATGCTGCTTATTTTGCATTGCGTTTGTCGATCGTCTGTTTGAGCCACTCGGAAAAGCTGGCGGCCGAGGGCAGGTGGCCGGGCAGGGCGGCGGCCAGTTCGGCCTCTTCCTGCTTCGGCATGGTGGCCAGGGCATTGACCCGGCCCGGCGAGGCGCCGACCACGATCCACTGCTCGCCGACTTCGACCACCACGATGCGTTCGCGCCCGCCGAGGTTGAGCGCGCCGACGATGCGCAGAGGGGCCGAGCCGCCCGCCGCTTTCGGGCCGTAGCGTTTCAGGAACCAGGCCAGCACCGCCAGCAGGCCGAGCACGAGGCACAGCGCGGCGATGGTTTGCAGCAGGCTGCCGGCCGACGGACCGGTCATCGGGCCGGGCGCGGGCGCGAGCTGCGGCAGGGGAGCGGGCGCCGCCGCTGCGGGCGCTGCCGGGGCCGCGGCCACACTGGCCACGCTGGCGGCAGCGCTGGCCGCGGCCGGCTGCTGCGCGCGCGCCGCAGCCGTGGCCAGGCTCAGCGCCAGGGCCAGCGCGAACAGGAAACGCGACATCATTTATTCAGTTTTCGAATCCGTTCGGACGGGGTGATGATGTCCGTCAGGCGAATACCGAATTTGTCGTTGACCACCACCACCTCGCCTTGCGCGATCAGGCAGCCGTTGACCAGCACGTCCATCGGCTCGCCGGCCAGGCCGTCGAGCTCGACCACCGAGCCCTGCGCCAGCTGCAGCAGGTTCTTGATGGCGATCTTGGTGCGGCCCAGTTCCACCGTCAGCTGCACCGGGATGTCGAGGATGAAGTCGATATCGTTCGGCGTATCGGACTTGGTGCCCTTGCTGGAAAAGTCCTTGAACACGGCGGCGCTGGCGGCCTGGTTTTGCAAGGCCTCGGCTTCCGCTTTGGCCTGTTCGGCTATCGCGGCGCCCCAATCGTCATCCATGGCTTGATCTTCTTGATTATCGGACATATTGCCCTCCTGTGTACCTGGCGTTATTTAGTATCGGCATTGGCGAGCAGTTTCTCGACCTTGAGCGCGTATTGCCCGTTGAGCACGCCATACGTGCAATCCATCACCGGCACGCCGTCCACCGTGGCCTGGATCATTTCCGGCACGCTGAGCGGGATGATGTCGCCGACTTTCATGTTCAAGATTTCATCGAAGGACATGCGGCCGTGGCCCAGCGTCGCCACCAGCTCGACCTCGGCGATCTGGATCTGCTGGGTCATCAAGCGGATCCAGCGCTTGTCCACTTCCAGCGCCTCGCCCTGCAGGCTGGAGGTCAGCGCATCGCGGATCGGCTCGATCATCGAATACGGCATGCAGAAGTGGATCTGGCCGCTGACCGAGCCCAGTTCGACCGTGAAGGTGGACGAGACCACCACCTCGTTGGGCGTCGCGATGTTGGCGAACTGGGTGTTCATCTCGGAGCGGATGTACTCGAACTCGACCGGGAACACCGGCTCCCACGACTTGGTGTAGGCCTCGAACACGATGTCGAGAATGCGCAGGATGATGCGCTGCTCGGTCTGGGTAAAGTCGCGGCCCTCGACCCGGGTGTGGAACCGGCCGTCGCCGCCGAACAGGTTATCGACCAGCAGGAACACCAGGCCCGGATCGAACACCATCAGCGCGGTGCCGCGCAGCGGCTTCATGTGCACCAGGTTCAGGTTGGTCGGCACCACCAGGTTGCGGATGAATTCGCTGTACTTGGAGACCCGCACCGAGCCGACCGACACCTCGGCGCTGCGCCGCAAAAAGTTGAACAGGCCGACCCGCAACAACCTGGCGAAGCGCTCGTTGATGATCTCGAGCGTCGGCATGCGGCCGCGCACGATGCGCTCCTGCGTGGCCAGGTTATAGGTGCGGACTCCCGCGGCTTCTTCAGGCGCTGCTGCGTCGTCCTGATCGCCATTGACGCCCTTGAGCAGGGCATCGACTTCTTCCTGGGAGAGGAAATTATCGGCCATGATGCTTTACTGGATGATGAACGAGGTAAACAACACGTCGCTCACCAGCGGCGCTTCGCCCTTGTCGACGAACGGCTGCTTGAGCGAGGTAATGATGTCGGTGGCCAGCTGGTGCTTGCCCTCGACCGAGGAAATCTCCGAGGCCTTTTTACCGGACAGCAGCAACAGCACGCGGCTGCGCACCTTCGGCATATTGGTCTTGATCAGCTCGGCCTGCTGCGGGTTCGAGACTTGCAAGGTGAAGGTGATCTGCAAATACTGGTCGCCGTTTTCGGGCTGCAGGTTGACCGTGAAGGCATCGATGGGCACGTATTCGGGCGGCTCGGCCTTGGCGACCTTGTGCTCGGCGCCGTCGTCCGATTTGCCGCGTGTGAAGAACCAGGCCGCGCCGCCGCCGAAGGCGACCACCAGCGCCGCCATGAGGATGATGACAAGAAGCTTCTTCTTGGAGGACTTCGGTGCTGCTGCATCTGCCTTCGGATCAGCTTTCATTTTTGCATTCGCTTTCAAGGTACCTCGACACGGCCTGTAAATGGATCACGCCGCCATTATGTCATTATCGGGAATAACTGAGCAGGCGGATGCGTCGAAAAGAGGGAATAAGGCCACCCAACTCGTGGCTTGGGAGGAACACAGATGACAAACAGATATGTCGTTCCCGCGCAGGCGGGAACCCATAGCGCCGGCGTTTCGCATAGGCGCTATAGATTCCCGCCTCCGCGGGAATGACAGGATCAGGCGAAGGTATCGACCGCGCCCAGTGTGCCGGCGCGCGAGGTGGGGCGGGCGGCGTTGCGCACCGCCGCGTCCGAGGCGCTGCCGCTGCCGTTGTCGAAACGGCCGGACGGCATGCCGCTATTGCCATTGCGTTGCTGCTCGCCCCCGCCCTGCGCCTGGCGCTGGTCCGGCATGCCGGCGTTGACGGTCGCGTTGCCGAGCGCGATCCCGCTGTCGCTCATCATTTCACGCAGCTTGGGCATCGCGTTTTCCAGCGCCTGCCGCACTTCCGGCTGGGCCGAACTGAAGGTCACGCTGGCCTGGTCGTTGTGCACGCTCAGCACCACCTGCATCGGCCCCATGTCGGGCGGGTTCAGCGTCAGCGAAGCGCTTTGCTCCTTGCCGGCGACCATCCAGACGATCTTCTGGCCGACCTGGTTGTCCCAGGCCGGGGTGCCGACGCGCGCCGAGATCTTGTCGGTGGCGACCGCGCCGGCCGCTTGCGCTACCTGCAGCGAGGCTTGCTGGACCTGCGCCGTGACCGGCGCGGCGAGCGGCGCTTCCTTGATCGCGGCCGGCTGCAGCGCGGCTTCGCGGGTGGCCAGGCCGGCGGCCGGCGTGGCCTCGGCTTGCGGCTTGGCCTGCAGCGCGGCGCTGTCGGTCAGCGGTTTCCTGGTGTCGGCCGGCTGCGCGGTCACGGCGTCGCTGGCCGCGCCGGCGGCTGCCGGAGCATCCGGCTTGACCAGCGATTTCTGTTCGGTGGTTGCGGTCGCGGCCGGCGCGGCGGCCAGCGGCACGGCCTTCCCGGCGGCGCCGGGCGCCGCCGGGACCGGCGTCGAGGCGGCCTTCAGCGCGGCGTTGACGATGTCCTTGGCGTCGGCCTTCGGCATGGCCGGCAGCGCGACGGCGGCGGCCTTGGCGGCGGCATCGGCCGCGGCCTGCGGATCGACCTTGAGCGCGGCGGCGCCTTGCGTCAACTGGTCCTGGAAAGCGGCCGCGCCGCTGGCGGCGGTGGCGGCATCGG
>DASRXO010000096.1:0-7773 GCA_035654095.1 Telluria sp. | reverse complement strand
TTGGCGGCCATGTCGCGGTACTTCGGGCCCTTCGTGCCGAAGCTCACGCCGCGCGAGACGCAGGTCTTGTACATCTCCCTCTGCTTCGCGAGGGGCAGCCTTTCGCCGGTCGCCACGATGTGCATCGACCAGTCTTTCAGGTCGATCTCGAGCACCGGGCAATCGCGGGCCGTCACGCCGTTCGCCAAATAGCCGACGCCGTGGTCGGCGTCGAAGCTGTGGCGCGCACCCAGGTACATGCGGTAGTCGATCACGTTCGGATACTCGGCCTGCAGCGCCTCGATCATGCCGACGCATTGTTCGCCCGGCGTGTAATCATCGTTACTGCCGACCAGGAACAGCATCGGCGCGCCGGTCTTGTCGTAGCTGCCGTTCTTGCGGTAGCGCGAATCCTGGCAGTTCAGGTACATCGGGATGTGGAAGGCGTACTGCAGGCCGGCGCTGTCGCCCAGCACATTGGTCTTGAAGGTCTTGTTCGCGGTTTCGTTGGCCGCACCGCCACCGCGGCTGAAGCCGATAATGCCGATCTTGTTGGCGTCGAAGCGCGGGTCGGCGGCCAGCGCCTTGAGCGCGTAGAACGCGTCGACGGTATTCGCCGCGCGGCTGACCAGGGTCTGGTCGTCGACGGTGCGGGTGACGCCGCGCGGCGTGAAGGAATCGACCACCAGCGCCGCGAAGCCGAGCCGGTTGAAATACGGCGCCCAGAACTCGCGGTCCTTCGGCTCGACGCCGGCGCTGCCGTGCGCGATCACCACCACCGGCAGCTTGCCGCTGACCGGCACCGTGGGCATGCTCAGGTAGCCGAACACCTCGATCGGCTTGCTCTTGGCATCGGCCCGGGACATCTCGTATTTGCCGGCGAATTCGGCGGACGGGAACTTGAAGATTTCCTCGGCCCGGGCCAGGCCGGCGTGGAAGATGAACGCGGCAAGCAGGAGGACGGCGCGACGGGTCAATGGGTGCATGCTTATCCGAGGAAGGGTTGGGGCAAGCGATATTAACATAACTTTTATGCAACTTGGCGCTTGTCGCAAGCTCCTGCGCCGGGCCGCGCCGCGCGGTACAATGCGCGCATGTTTACTCCGTCCTCCGATGATGTGCGGCGCTTCTTTTGCGAAGCCTTCCGCAAGCAGCGCACCGGCGAGATCCTGAGCCCGATGGACGCCATCGCCGCCGACTGGATCGCCGAGCATCCCGAATACGCCGATGTGCTGTCCGACGTCGATGCCGCGCTGGCGCGCAACTACTCGGTGGAGGGCGGCGAGGCGAATCCCTTCCTGCATTTGTCGATGCATCTGTCGATCGCCGAGCAGGTGTCGATCGACCAGCCGCCGGGCATCCGCGCGGCCTGCAGCGCCCTCACCCAGCGCCTCGGCGCGCACGAGGCGCACCATCAAGTCATGGAGTGCCTGGGCGAGATGATCTGGACCGCGCAGCGCAACGGCACGCCACCCGACACCGCCGCCTACATCGAGTGCGTGCGCAAGCGCTAGCCCGTCGTTCCCGCGCAGGCGGGAACCCATAGCGCGCATGCACGCCCAACACTGAGCAAACGCGCTATAGATTCCCGCCTGCGCGGGAAGTCGTTTTCCCCAATGGGGAAAACGACGGCGTAAAAAAAGCCACGCGAACGTGGCTTTGTCGCTTGCCGCCCGGCGGATCAGCGGTGCGTCACCAGGCTCGTCGGCAGGCTGCCCAGATAGGCCGCGAGGTCGGCGATGTCCTGGGTCGACAGCGGCTTGACCTGCCCATCCATGATCGCATTATTGCGGCCATTCGCGCCGTCGCCGCGCTTGTAGGCGGTCAGCGCGTGCTGCAGATAGTCGGGGTGCTGGCCGGCCAGCTTGGGATAGCTGGGATCGATCGGCTTGTTGAAATCCGCGCCATGGCAGGCGGCGCAGTTGTATTTCTTGGCCAGCGCCTCGCCGTTGGCGACGTTGCCGCCCGCGACAGCATTCAGGGAAACCACGCCGCAGAACAGGGCGGTAATCAGTTTATTCATGGTGCTGTCCTTATTTCTGCGCGGGTTGGGAAGGCTGCTGCGAATAGTACGCAGCCACGTCGGCGATGTCCTGGTCGGACAGGCTGGCGGCAACGCCGCGCATCGTCGGGTGCTTGCGCTCGCCCTTCTTGTATTCGTTGAGCGCGTTCTCGATGTACTTGGCGGACTGGCCGCCGATCATCGGCACCCGGTATACCTCGGGGAACGAGGCCTTGTAGCCGGGGATGCCGTGGCAACCGATACACATTTCCACCTTGGCGGCAGCGGCCTTGGCGTTTCCAACAATGTCCGCCGCTGCGGCGACATTGGCAATGCCGGCGAGCACGAGCAGTACGAAAAGTTTTTTCATGGTGGCTAAGGTAGTCAATGGTAATCGGCGCGGCAGATACAAAAAGTTATCTTTTGATCCATCAACCTGCGATTTTAACCCAAGAACAAGACACCGTCCACATTCGCAGCGTGCCGCCGCCCCGCCCGGCTTTCTGGCATATACTCGAAATAACTTCACTTTTTTGCCCGACACGCCCATGCACGCACCACACGACCAAGCGCCCCGCTTCCAGGGTTCGGACAGCTATGTCGCCACCGACGACCTGAAACTGGCCGTCAACGCCGCCCTCACCCTGCAACGCCCGCTGCTGATCAAGGGCGAGCCGGGCACCGGCAAGACCATGCTGGCCGAGGAAGTGGCCGCCGCGCTCGACATGCCGCTGATGCAGTGGCATATCAAGTCCACCACCAAGGCCCAGCAAGGCCTGTATGAATACGATGCGGTGTCGCGCCTGCGCGACTCGCAACTGGGCGACGAGCGGGTGCGCGACATCCACAACTACATCCTCAAGGGCGTGCTGTGGCAGGCCTTCACCGCGCCCGAACCGGTGGTGCTGCTGATCGACGAGATCGACAAGGCCGACATCGAATTCCCCAACGACCTGCTGCGCGAGCTCGATCGGATGGAGTTCTACGTCTACGAAACGCGCGAGATGGTGGTGGCCAAGCACCGTCCGCTGGTGATCATCACCTCCAACAACGAGAAGGAACTGCCGGACGCCTTCCTGCGCCGCTGCTTCTTCCACTACATCAAATTCCCGGACAAGGACACGATGGATGCGATCGTCAAGGTCCACTACCCGACCCTGAAACAGGAGCTGCTGGCGCAAGCGCTGCAAAGCTTCTACGAGGTGCGCGAGGTGCCGGGCCTGAAGAAGAAGCCGTCCACTTCGGAGTTCCTCGACTGGCTCAAGCTGCTGCTGGCCGAGGACATTCCGCCCGAAGCGCTCGCTAGCCGTGACGCCAAGACCATCGTGCCGCCACTGCACGGCGCGCTGCTGAAAAACGAGCAGGACGTGCACCTGTTCGAACGCCTGGTCTACATGTCGCGCACCAACCGCTGACCATCCAGGAGGCGCGCATGATCCAGGTCGATCCGGTCACCCTCGAATTCAACGGCGTGCGGCTCGAGCCGCTGGCGCTGCAGCATGCCGAGGGCCTGCGCGCCGCGGCCGCCGACGGCGAGCTGTGGAAGCTGCGCATCACCTCGGTGCCCGAGCCGCAGAACGTCGAGTCGTATATCCGCGCCGCGCTCGAGATGGCGGACCGCCGCCCGTTTGCCGTGATCGACGCCTCCAGCGGCGCGGTAATGGGCAGCACCAGCTACCACGACATCCTGCCGGTTGTGGATCGGGTCGAAATCGGCTGGACCTGGTACGCCAAAAGCCGCCAGCGCAGCCACGTCAACACCAGCTGCAAGCTGCTGCTCCTGTCGCACGCCTTCGACACGCTGGGCTGCGCGGTGGTCGGCCTGCGCACCGATAACTTCAACCACGCCTCGCAGGCCGCGATCGAACGGCTGGGCGCGCACAAGGACGGCGTGATCCGCCACCACGCGCCGCGCCGCGACGGCACCGTGCGCGACACCGTCATGTACAGCATCCTGCGCGGCGAATGGCCCGAGATCAAATCGCAACTGCACTACAAGCTGCGCAGGGACTGAGATGCTGATCGATTTCTTCTTCTCGCTGAAGGACGCCAGGATCCCGGTCACGATCAAGGAGTTCCTGACCCTGCTCGAGGCGATGGATAAGAACGTGATCGGCCCCTCGATGGACGACTTCTATTACCTGGCGCGGCTCGCGCTGGTCAAGGACGAAGCCCACTTCGACAAGTTCGACCGCGCCTTCGCGGCCTACTTCAAGGGCATCAACGCCGCGTTCGAGAACAACACCGCGATCCCGCTCGACTGGCTGATCAAGCGCATGGAGCGCGAGCTGACGGCCGAGCAGAAGGCCCAGCTCGAAAAATTCGGCTACGACAAACTGATGGATCGGCTCAACCAACTGCTGCAGGAACAGAAGGAGCGCCACGAGGGCGGCAGCAAGTGGATCGGCACCGGCGGCACCTCGCCGTTCGGGCATGGCGGCACGAATCCGGAAGGGATCCGGATCGGCGGCGCCGGCGGCAACCGTACCGCGGTCAAGGTGTGGGAACAGCGCGCCTACCGCGACTACGACGCCGAGCGCGAACTGGGCACGCGCAACATCAAGGTCGCCCTGCGCCGCCTGCGCAAGTTCGCGCGCGAGGGCGCCGAGGAAGAACTGGCGCTGGACGCGACCATCCGCGCCACCGCCACCAACGCCGGCTACCTCGACATCAAGATGCAGCCCGAGCGCAAAAACAAGATCAAGGTGCTGATGCTGCTCGACGTCGGCGGCACCATGGACGACCACATCGAACGCACCGAGGAGCTGTTCTCGGCGGCCAAGACCGAATTCAAGAACATGGAGTTCTTCTACTTCCACAACTGCGTCTACGACTACCTGTGGAAAAACAACCGGCGCCGCAATGCCGAGCGCTTCCCGACCTGGGACATCCTGCGCAAGTACCCGCCCGACACCAAGCTGATCTTCGTCGGCGACGCCACCATGAGCCCTTACGAGGTGCTGCAGCCGGGCGGTTCGGTCGAGTACAACAACGAGGAAGCCGGCGCCGAATGGCTGGCGCGCTTCTGCCATGCCTTTCCCAAGTTCGTCTGGCTCAATCCCGAGCCCGAGGGCGTGTGGCAGTACCGGCAGTCAATTTCGGTCATCAAGCAGATCATGAACCACCGCATGTACCCGCTGACGATCGAAGGCCTGGAGCGCGCCATGCGCCTGCTTAGCAAATAAGCGGCCATTCCCATATCGTGAATCGTGCGCGCGGATTAGTCTTGTAGAATCGCGGGCACCGCATCGACTACGAAGGACGCCATGCCCGACCTGCTGACGATATTGACCAACCTCGCGTGGCCGGTGGCGATTGCGCTCGCCTGGCTGGTCGGCGAGTTCGGCCAGCGCTGGACCGGCCTGCCGCGCATCAGCTTTTACGGCATCATCGGCTTCGCGCTGGCCAGCCCGCAGATCGGCGTGCTGCCGGTGCCCGAGGCCGGGCCCGCGCTGGTGCTGGCCGACGTCGCCTTCGGCCTGATCCTGTTCGAACTCGGTTACCGCATCAACCTGCGCTGGCTGAGCGCCAATCCCTGGCTCGGGGTGGCCGGGATGGTCGAGGCGGGCGCCACCTTCGTCGTGGTCTACTTCATCGCGCAGCGCTTCCACACCTCGGTGATGACGGCGCTGATGCTCGCTTCGCTGGCCATGTCGACCTCGCCGGCCACCGTGATCCGCATCGTCAACGAGCAGCGCAGCTCGGGCCAGGTCACCGAGCGCGTGCTGCACCTGTCGGCCCTCAATTGCGTGCTGGCGGTGTTCGCCTTCAATGCGATCGTCGGCCTGTGGATCTTCCGCAGCTCCGACGACCTGGGCGACGCCGCGCTCAGCAGCTTCGTCTCGCTGGCGATGTCGGCCGCGACCGGCGCGCTGTTCGGCGTGGTCGTGCCCGGCCTGCTGCGCCAGCTCGGCAACCTGGCGCGCGACGCCACCGTGGCGTTCGCGCTGGCCGTCATCCTGCTGGTGTCGATCACCTACACCACGCAGATGTCGCCGGTGGTCGCCACCCTCGCCTTCGGCCTGACCGCGCGCCACCGGCGCGTCGCGTTCAGCCAGGCGCAGCGCAACTTCGGCGCGTTGGGCGAGGTGCTCACCGTGCTGCTGTTCGTGTACGCCGCCTCCACCCTGGACTGGCAAAAGGTGGTGGCCGGCGGCGCGCTGGCGCTGGCGGTGGTGGTCGCGCGCCTGGTCACCAAGACGGTGGGCGTGACCGCCTTTGCCCACCTGTCCGGCATCTCGTGGCGCAAGGGCGCGCTGACCGGGCTGGCGCTGGCGCCGGTGTCGATCTTCGTGATCCTGCTGCTCGAACACGCGCGCCAGCGCGGCGTGATCGTGGTCGAGGAATTGCGCGCGATGGCGGCGGTCACCATGCTGCTCGAAGTGTTCGGGCCGATCATCCTGCAGCGCGCGCTCGAATGGGCGCGCGAGGCGCCGGAGAAGCGCGATGCCGCTTGAACCCTTCGCCAAGTCCGAGGCGCTGACCTTCGGCGTCGAGCTCGAGCTGCAGCTGGTCAGCCTGTCCGACTTCGACCTCACCGCGGCCAGTCCGGACTTGCTGCACCTGCTGTCGCGCAAGCCCTTCCCCGGCAACGTCACGCCCGAAATCGCCGAGAGCATGATCGAGATAAATTCGAGCGTGCACACACATCATCTGCCGCTGCTGGCCGAGCTGATCGAGATCCGCGATACGCTGGTGGCGGCCGGCGACATCCTCAACATCGGCCTGTGCGGCGGCGGCACCCATCCGTTCCAGCACTGGTCGGAACAGAAGATCTTCCACAAGCCGCGCTTTCGCGAGCTGTCGGCGCTGTACGGCTACCTGGCCAAGCAGTTCACGGTGTTCGGCCAGCACGTGCACATCGGCTGCGCCTCGGGCGACGACGCGATGTTCCTGCTGCATTCGCTGAACCGCTACATCCCGCACTTCATCGCGCTGTCGGCCTCCTCGCCGTTCGTGCAGGGCCACGACAGCCTGTTCGATTCGGCGCGCCTGAATTCGGTGTTCGCGTTTCCGATGAGCGGGCGGGCGCCGTTCACCCTGCGCTGGGACGAATTCGCCGACGTCTACTTCGCCAAGATGGAAGGCACCGGCATCATCAAGAGCATGAAGGACTTTTACTGGGACATCCGGCCCAAGCCCGAATACGGCACCATCGAGCTGCGCGTATGCGATACCCCGCTCACGGTGGAGCGCGCGGCGGCGCTGGCCGGCTATCTGCAGGCCCTGTGCCGCCACCTGCTGGAGCGGAACGAAGAGCCGCCGGCCGAAGACGACTACCTGGTCTACAACTACAACCGCTTCCAGGCCTGCCGCTTCGGCCTCGACGGCGCGGTCACCCATCCCAAGACCTACGAGACCATCTCGCTGCGCGAAGACATCCTCGCCACGCTGCGCAAGATGGAGCCGCACGGCGAGGCGCTGGGCAGCCTGGGCGCGCTGCGTCACCTGTCGGCCGCGGCGCAGGACGCCAGCGACGCGAGCTACCTGCGCCGCCAATACGAGGAACAGGGCAGCGCCGAGGGCATGGTCAACGCGGCGATCCGGCGCTTCCGCGGCCAGCGCTGAGCTGTCGTTCCCGGGCTTGGCGCCCCCCTTGGCGGGAACCCATGCACCGCATGAACCCCTCATAGTCGGCATGGATTCCCGCTTTCGCGCACTAGTGTCCGGAATAATTTTATTGACATCGGGATCAGAAGAGGCATGGTTGCATTTCCGCCAAAGTCCTAGCCTCTTCGTTTCGTCGCCATCTTCGCGCACGAGCTTCTTTTGTCTCGATGCGTTGAAATAGG
>DASRXO010000095.1:0-12403 GCA_035654095.1 Telluria sp. | reverse complement strand
CCGCCGCGCTGCCGCTCGCCGTTCCCGGCGTGCGCACCACGCTGGCGATTCTCGTGGTGGCGGCCGTGGTCGGCTGGCGCTGGCTGCGCGCCCCGGCCATCGATCGGCCCATCGCCGCCGCGCACGCCTCGGCCAGCGGCGCCGGGACGCTGCGGATGACGGCCTTGCCGCTGATCGCGAGCTGGCTGACGGGAGTGGCGGCGGGGGGCTTGTTGACCCTGTTTGGCACCTTCGCCGGCTTGAGCTTGCTGATGTTCGGCGGCGGCTATGTGTTCGTTCCACTGCTGCAGCACGCGGTGGTGGATGGGCAGGGTTGGCTGACGCGCCGGGAGTTTGTCGATGCGATCGCGCTGACCCAGGTGACACCGGGGCCGGTGATGATCAGCGCCGCGTTTATCGGCCTGAAGGTCGCCGGCCTGCCCGGCGCGGCGGCCGCCACCGCCGGCATGTTCTTGCCGACCGCCGCGCTGACGGTGGCGGCGGTGCATGTGCTCGACCGCATCAAGCATTCGGCGGCGGCGCAGGCGGCATTGTGCGGCGTGCGCGCCGCGGTGGCCGGGATGGTGATAGCGGCCGCGGCGACGATCGGCATGACGGCCGCGCCCGGATGGCTGTCCGCCGCGATCGGCGGCGCGGCGCTGGTCGCGCTGCTGCGCTATCGCGTCGAGGCGGTGTGGCTGTTGCCGGCGGCGGCCTTGATGGGATGGCTGTTTTACTGAACTTTACGACAGGAGAAATGCAGATGAACACCACTAGCAAGCAGACCGGCAACGGCAATACGCGTCCACGTCCGGTCTTGATGATTCCCTTGCGCCGCTGCGGCAGCCACGCGCTACGGCTGCGCCTGAACTTCAACACGCAGTTCTATTCGCCTTATCCACTGCATATCGTCGACTTCATGCCGATGGTGCCGCTGTACGGCGACCTGCAGGACGACCGCGCCTACTTCCGCATGGTGGTCGACGTGGTCGGATTGCAGGCGGCGAGCATGGTCAAATGGTCCAGCGTCGTGTTCGATCCGGTCGAGATCTTCGAAACGATACGCCACCAGCCGCGCAGCGTGCACCGCATCGTCTGGGAATTGCTGCTGCGCGCGGGCGAGCAGCATCAGGCAAGGGTGGTGATGGACAAGTCGCTCGACAGCGTCCACTACGCGGACGAATTGATGCGCCTGTTTCCGGAGATGCTGTTCCTCAACGTCGTGCGCGACCCGCGCGCGCAAGTGGCGTCGATGAACCGCGCAATCATCCACGACTTCGATACCGAGCTCAATGCGCGCACATGGCTGGCCGCCCATCGCGCGGCCGACGCGGTGATCCAGCGTTATCCCGATCGGACGCTGACCATACGCTACGAGGATTTTCTGGCGGACCAGGAGGCAACCCTGAAGCAGGTCTGCAGCTTCCTCGACATCGCCTACCTGCCGCAGATGCTCGACGTGATGGGCTCGCACGAAGCGCGCCAGATTGCGCAATTGTCGGCGCTGTGGTCCTCCAATTGCTTCGCGCCGATCGCGGCGAACGCCGACAAGTTCAAGCAGCAGCTGACAATGGACGAGATCGGCATCATCGAGACCCTGACCAAGGAACACATGCATCGCTACGGCTATGAGCGGATGAGCGCCGCCGACATGCCGGCCAGCGCCGCCAGCCAGGCCGCCGCGCAGGCGCGCTCGGAGATCGTCAAGGCCGATGCCTGGCGCGAGATGGAACAAGTCAATTTCCGCGACTACACCTTGCGCCGGCACCGCGCCGACTATCTGGCCAAGGTACGCAGCCGGCTCGAACAAAGCCTGGCGGCACGCGAGGGTGACGCGCGGATCGTCAAGCTGGACGAATTAGACCCGGCCGCGTTCGACGTCACGGATTAGCGCGTCTTCCTCGCGCAACCATTGCAAAGAGCCGCCGCGAGCGGCTCTTTGCATGACAGGCCCAGCCTACCAGCCGGTTCTGCCGAAGCCGTGCATGCCGATGCCATACGGCAGGCCCTGCATCGGTCCCAGCTGTTGCTGTGCGAGCGGGCCGCCGGGCAGGTAGCCTGCGTAGGCCGCCAATGTCTGGTCGAGTGCGTAGGGATCGAACTGCCCGCCGCGCGCGTACTGCTGCTGCAAGCTGCCCATCATCGCTCCCATCGCTCCCATCGCCGCCTGCGGCGCCACGCCGCGCGCGGCTTGCTGCCCCAGTTGCTGCTGCAAGCCGACCGCCACCACCGCATCGGGCAGGCCGTAACCGGTGCGGCTCTGGTCGCCCAGGCTGACCCGGCGCGCGCTCATCTTGATGACCTGGAACAGGCGCTCGACCCGTTCCGCGCCGCGCGACTTGTACACCCCCTGGAAGTCGGGATGGTGCGCCAGCACCAGCGCCGCCAGGCCGGTGATGTGGGGCGCCGCCATCGAGGTGCCGTCCCAGGCCGCGTAATTATTCGGCGGCACCGTGGAGGTGATCGCCACCCCCGGACCGCACACGCCGACCTGCGGGCCGAAGCAGCTGAAACGCGCCGAGAAGTAGCCGTTGGCGTCGACATTCTGGGTCAGCGTTTCGGCGTGGTAGCTATCGGGCGGGAACTCGTCGAGCTTGCCGATCGCCGCCACCGCCAGCACATTCGGCGACGAGGCCGGATACTGCACCGGTCCGCCCGAATTGCCGGCCGCGACAATGCAGGCCACGCCGGCCCGCTTCGCGCGCGTGATCTGCTGCTCCAGCGCCTCGGACGGTTCGGCCCCGCCCAGGCTCAGGTTGACCACGTCGATCTGCTTGTCGATGCAGTATTCGAGCGCATCGATCAGCTGGCTGACCTGGCCGCCCGGGAACAGCTTGCAGGCGTGGATCTCGGCGTCCGGCGCGAACCCGCGGATGCCGTAGGCGAGGTCGGCCGCGCCGATCACGCCCGCGCAATGCGAGCCGTGGCCCAGCGCGTCCTCGTTCCAGGTCTCGGGATGGGTCTTCTTGTTGATGATGTCGAAACCGGCGTGTACCCGGTTCAGGCTCTCGATGGTGGTCGCCACGCCGGAATCGATGACCGCCACGCGTATGCCCTGGCCGCGGTAATTGCCCGGCAGCTGATCGAGCCGCATCGCCTTCTGGCCCCAGCCGCTCACTTTTTGGCGCTGGTAGTCGGCCAGCGCCGGCCAGTCCGACAGCGGGCGCAGCGACACCACGTTGGCCTCTTCGGCACTGATCGCCGGATCGCGCTGGTAGAAGCTCCAGTAGTCGGCCTTGGGCTTGACGTACAGCCCGCGCACCGAGTCGACGGTCTCGCCGAACAGCGATAGCTGGACCTGGCCGTTGGCGTCGGTCACGCCGCTGGCCGGCAGCATGCTGCCGAACAGCGAGACCTCGGCATCGCCCAAGGGCGCGCCGTCCTTGCCGGTGACGATGACCACGGTGGCCAGCACCGGGCCGGTGGTGGGCAGCACGCTGGTCACCAGGCCAGGTTGGTGCAGCGCGGGGTCCATCAGGTTCAGGTGCTGGTCGCGTTCGACCACCAGCCGGCCTTGCGCCTGCTGGTGCAGGGCGCCGGCCTTCTGCTCGGTCATGCGCGCCACCAGCACGCCTTGCGCGCCGCCCATGCCGTCGGCCAGCACGCCCACTACATTCTTGGGGCCGACCGTGTCGACGATCTCGATGTCGGGACTGGAGCGCAAAGCCTGTTCGATGGCCGACAGCTGCAGCGGTTGGAAGCCGAGCGCGTGCATGCCGTCGAGCGCCTGGCGCGGCGCGATCAGGAACTGCTTCTTGCGTTCGGCGATCGCGCGGCCGCCGCCGGCGCGGGTTGCTTCGCCTGGCGCGGCGGCAGCCGGTTCCGGGCCGCCGCCGCGCGCTTCGGCGGCGGGCGGGTTGCGCGGCTCGCCGCCAGCACCGCGCCCGCCGCCGCGGCCTTCGCCGGGTGGCGGCTGCGGTGTGGCGTCCGCGCCTGAGGTGGATTCGAGCGGACCGGTCGGTCCGCCGTTGGGAGTTTTAGCCATGTGTTTTCCTTTCAGACCGGCGCGCCGCCCGGCGCTAATCGAGCGACAGCGGGCGGTCTCGTTCGATCGACAGTTGCTTCGAATTCTGGAAGCGCCGCTCGAAGGCGAGCGCTTTGTCGGACGCGATCGCCACCACCGCGGTATGCGGCCGGCCCTGCGGACCGATGGTGTCGACCACGTCGATATCGGAGTCGGCGCCGACGCCGGCCAAAAACGCGGCCAGTGCCGCAGAGTTATCGTCCCGCGCACGCACGATGTAGCGGGCGCGTTCGGACTGGTTGATGGCGTTTGTCGACATGCGATCCTCCTTCACGCCGGCGCCGGCTTCAAGCGGCCGGGCGCCCGGCTACGCGGTCAATGCAAGGTCGGTTGGCCCAGGTAGGGATTGCCCTGCATCGGATAGTAACCATTGGCCGCTTGTTGCGCCTGCTGGGCCTGCTGGGCCTGTTGCTGCGCCTGCTGCGCATACGCGGCCGAGATCGGGTCCGCGCCGAACGGCAGCATGCGGCCAAACTGGCCCGCCATGCCGCCTATCGTGTTGCCGAGGCCGGCGTTACCGAACATGCCGCCGATCGCGCCGCCCAGCGGCTGCCCAACCTGGCCGATCAGGTTACCCAACCAGCCCTGCGGCCCGAACTGTCCTTGCTGTCCCTGGCCAAACCCTTGTTGGCCAAACTGGCCTTGCTGGCCTTGCTGGCCGAACTGGCCTTGCTGCGCTTGTTGTGCGATCAGCTGCGCGATCTGGGCCTGCTGCAGTTGCTGTTGCAGGAGCTGCTGCTGGACTTGCTGCAATTGCTGGTGCAACTGCTGGTGCTGCATCTGTTGCGCCGCCTGTTGCCCCTGTTGTGAATACGGATCGGCGCCGAACGGCAGCAGGCGGCCCAATTGGCCGGCCACATTGCCGATGCTACTGCCGATGCCCTGCTGCCCGAACAGGCCACCGATCGCGCCGCCCAGCGGCTGGCCGACCTGGCCGATCAGGTTGCCGAACCATCCTTGCGGCGCCAGCTGGGCCTGCTGAGGCTGCTGAAGCTGCTGCAGTTGCTGAAGCTGCTGCAGTTGCTGCTGCTGGAGCTGTTGTTGGAGCTGTTGTTGGAGTTGCTGTTGCAGCAGTTGCTGCTGCTGCGCCTGCTGCGCGTAAGCGGCGCTCACCGGGTCGGCGCCGAACGGCAGGATCGAGCCGCCGATCCCGCCCGCCATTTGCCCGATCTGACTACCGGCCTGGGAGTGGCCGAACAGGCCGCCGATGCCGCGGCCGATCAAGCCGCCCAAGGGCGCGCCGATCAAACCGCCGAAGAACCCTTGCGGGGCCAACTGCTGTGCGCCTTGAGGAATACCATATCCAAGGTTTTGAAATTCATTCATGACACTTCTCCTATTTGTCGTTCTTGCATGCCGGTGCGATGGAACGTACCAGTCCTCCCGCGTGCCACGCGTCGTGTTGCACGCCGGAAGTCCTGCGCACCGGTAGGCGTTTGACTAAGCCCTGTTCGGGAAGTTTTGATAATTTGAGTTTAAATTCAGGCGCGAGTACTGGTACCCAAGCGCCGAGATCGGCTATCATCGGGCGCATGCATCTTTCCACCCTGGCCTTGTTCTGCAAAGTCGTCGATAACTATGGCGACGTCGGTATCTGCTGGCGTCTCGCGCAGCAGCTGAGGCAAGAGCACGGCATCGCGGTCAGCTTGTGGGTCGACGACCTCCGCAGCTTCCAGCGGATCTGTCCGGAGATCGTCATCGACGTCGAGCTGCAGCAAGTGGCCGGCGTCACGGTGCGCCACTGGCGCGACCAGCAGGGCGTGTTCGCGCCGAGCGAAGTGGCCGACATCGTCATCGAATTTTTTGCTTGCGATATCCCGCCCGGCTATATCGCGGCGATGACCGGCTGCGATCCGCGCCCGGTGTGGTTCAATCTCGAAGGCTTGACGGCCGAGGAGTGGGTCGAAGGCTGCCATACCTTGCCGTCGCCCCATCCGCGCCTGCCGCTGACCAAGTATTTCTTCTTCCCCGGCTTTACCGGCAAGACCGGCGGCCTGCTGTGCGAGTCCGCGCTGGAGCAACAGCGCCGGCGCTTCCAGTCCGATCCGGCGGCGCTGGCCGCGTTCCTCGCGCGCTTCGGCGTGACGCCGGCCGAGATGGCGTCGACCAAGGTGTCGCTGTTCTGCTATCCGCACGCGCCGGTCGCGGCCCTGTTCGATGTGTGGCAGGGCGGCGCTGCCGCCGTCACTTGCCTGGTGCCGGAAGGGGTGGCCGCCGAGGCGGTCCAGGCCTTCCTCGGAGCGTCCGCCACGCCGGGGGCGGCCGCCACACGGGGCGCGCTCACGGTGCGCGTCCTGCCCTTCGTCGCCCAGCCCGACTACGACAAGCTGCTGTGGGCATGCGACCTCAATGTCGTGCGCGGCGAAGATTCCTTCGCGCGCGCGCAGTGGGCCGGCCGGCCCTTCGTCTGGCACATCTACCCGCAGGACGAGAACCTGCATCATGTGAAATTGCGGGCGTTTTTACAACGTTATGCATCCGGCATAGACAGCCTGGCGGCGTTCTCCCTGCACTGGAATGGCGCGGCCGCCGGCGCCGATTGGGCCGCGCTCTGGGCCTCGTTCCGGGCCGAGATGCCGAAAATGACAGCCCGGTCGGCCGAATGGCAGCAGCAAATGCGGGCCCACGGCGACCTGGCCAGCAACATGCTGGCGTTTGCCAGATCGCTCAGGTAGGCACGGCGCGAAAAATACGGTATCATGCGCGGTTAATTTACAAAGTATTTTTACCGATCAAACGTGAGCTTGCGGCGCTTCGCCGGGAGGCGCCGATGATTTTCATGCAACCTATTTTTTACGTACATTCCCTATGAAACCCGCAAAAGAAATTCGTGTTGGCAATATCATTATGGTCGACAGCAAGCCTATGATCGTGTTGCGCTCCGATGTCAACGGTTCGAGCCGCACGGGCTTCACCTACAAATGGAAGATGAAGAATCTTCTGACTAACAGCCCGCTGGAGAACGTGTTCCGCGGCGACGACAAGTTCGACGTGGTGGTGCTCGATAAGAAGCCGGTCACCTATTCCTACTTCGCCGATCCGCTGTTCGTCTTCATGGACGCCGACTACGAGCAGTACGAAATCGAAGAAGAGAACCTGGGCGACGCGCTGCACTACCTGAAAGACGGGATGGAATGCGAAGCCGTGTTCTACGACGGCAAAGCGATCTCGGTCGAACTGCCGACCACCATCGCACGCAAGGTGCAGTACTCCGAGCCTGCGGTCAAGGGCAACACCTCGGGCAACGTCCTGAAGGAAGCCAAGATCGAGAACGCGCTCGAAGCGCATCGCCACAGCGTGCAAGTGCCGCTGTTCGTCAGCACCGACGACGTGATCGAAATCGATACCCGCACCAACGAGTACAAGCGCGTGGTGCGCAACTAAACGCCGGGCGCTGCGCCGCGCATCGCGCGTACGTACGCCGGGAAAGCACGACAGGTTTGCCTGGCGTGCTTTTTTTTTCGCCTTTCGCGGCTTACCAGTGAAATCGTCGTTCCCGGGCTTGGCGCCCCCCTTGGTGGGAACCCATAGCGCGTCGGCCGAAGTTGGCACGCTATGGAGGGAATTCGTGCAGTGCATGGATTCCCGCCTGCGCGGGAATGACGGCATATTTTTTTGCCCGCGCGTTGCGGTCGCTGCTATGCTTGCTACTTGTCAATCAAACAGGGGGGTGGCATGGATCGCAGGGATTTCGTTCGACTTGGTTTGGCTGCCGGCGCCGTTGCCGGCGCGGCGCACACGGAGACGGCGCTGGCCGCAGCGCCGCCCGCAGCGGCGGGCGGTATCCTCGACGCCGGGGTGCTCGAGCAGCAGGCGCAGATGGCGGCCGGCAAGCTGTCCTCGCGCGCGCTGGTGTCGCAGTATCTGGCGCGCATCGCCGCCATCGACAAGGCCGGACCGCGCCTCAATGCGATCATCGAACTCAATCCCGACGCGCTGAAGATCGCCTCCGACCTGGACCGCGAACGCAAGGCCGGCAAGCTGCGCGGCCCGCTGCACGGCATCCCCGTGCTCCTCAAGGATAACATCGCCACCGGCGACAAGATGTGCACCACCGCCGGTTCGCTGGCGCTGAACGGCGTGCGCGCGGCCCAGGATTCGCACGTGGCCAGTCAGCTGCGTGCGGCCGGCGCCGTCATCATCGGCAAGACCAACTTGAGCGAGTGGGCGAATTTCCGCTCGACCCAGTCGACCAGCGGCTGGTCGGGCCGCGGTGGCCTGACCAAGAATCCGTATGCGCTGGACCGCAATACCAGCGGCTCCAGCGCCGGTTCGGGCGCCGCGATCGCGGCCGGCCTGGCCACGCTGGCGGTCGGCACCGAGACCGACGGCTCGATCGTGTCGCCGTCGTCGATCTGCGGCGTGGTCGGCATCAAGCCGACGCTGGGGCTGGTGAGCCGCAGCGGCATCATCCCGATCGCGGCCTCGCAGGACACCGCCGGCCCGATGACGCGCTCGGTGACCGACGCCGCGCTGATGCTGGCCGCGCTGGCCGGCGTCGATCCTTCCGACGCCGCCACCGGCGGGGCCGCGGGCCGCGCCACCGATTACGCCAAGGCGCTGGTCAAGGACGGCCTGCAAGGCATGCGGCTCGGCGTGGCGCGTAACTACTTCGGCCGCGGCGGCTTCGCAACCGACGCGCTGATCGAACAGCAGCTCGATGTGCTGAAGGCGCAGGGCGCGATCCTGGTCGACGTCGAGGTGCCCAACACCGACAAGTACCGCGACACCGAAACCGCGGTGCTGCAGTACGAATTCAAGGCCGGCCTCGCGGCCTACCTCGAGAAGTACGCGCCCAACGCAGCGATCAAGAACATGGACGACCTGGTTGCCTTCAACGACCAGCACCGCGACAAGGAAATGCCGTACTTCGGCCAGGAGCGCGTGCTGCAAGCGCAAGCCAAGGGCGGCCTCGATGCCAAGGAATACCAGGACGCGCTGGCCAACAACCAGCGCTATTCGCGCGGCGAGGGCATCGACCAGGTCATGAAGGAGCACCAGCTCGATGCGCTGGTGGCGCCGACCCGCGGACCGGCCTGGCTGACCGACTTGATCAACGGCGACGCGCGCAGCGGCGGCTTCGCGGGGCCGGCCGCGGTGGCGGGCTACCCGCACATCACGGTGCCGGCCGGGTACATCCACGGCCTGCCGGTCGGGATCTCGTTCGTCGGCGGCGCCTGGAGCGAGGCCGCGCTGATCCGCATGGCCTACGCCTACGAGCAGGCGACCCTGCACCGGCGCGCACCGCGCCTGCCCGCGTCGGTCAACGTGAAGGTGTAATAGGCGGCGCTTGACAAGTCGTAAGTCATGGCTTACAGTAAGTCATGACTTACGAAATCGCACTCATGGCCCTGGCCGACCCGACCCGCCGCGCAGTGTTCGAGCGGCTGCGCGGCGGTCCCGCCTCGGTGGGCGATATCGCGGCCGGCTTGCCGGTCAGCCGGCCCGCGGTCTCGCAGCACCTCAAGGTCTTGAAGCAGGCCGGCCTGGTGCGCGACGAGGCCGACGGCGCACGCCGTCTTTACCAGCTCGATCCCGCCGGCCTGGGCGCGCTGCGCTCCTGGCTCGACACCTTCTGGGATCAGGCGCTGGAGGCCTTCAAGGCCGAAGTCGAACGTCCTTCACCTCCACCACGAAAGAGAACACGATGAACAGTATCGTCACGCCTCCCTACGTCGAACCGATTCGCAAATCGCTGCGGGTCAAGGCCACGCCGGCGCGCGCCTTCGAAGTTTTCACCGTGGGCATGGACCGCTGGTGGCTGCGCACGCACTCGATCAACCCGACCAAGGCCGCGATCGAACAGGTGATCATGGAGCCGCGCGCCGGCGGCCGCTGGTACGAGCGCGGCGCCGACGGCAGCGAATGCGACTGGGGCCGCGTGCTGGCGTGGGAGCCGCCGGGGCGCGTGCTGCTGGCGTGGCAGATCGACGCCAGGTTCCAGTACGATCCCTCGTTTTCGACCGAGGTCGAGATCCGCTTCGAAGCGCAGGCCGGCGGCATGACCGAGGTGACGCTGGAGCATCGCCAGCTCGAACGCTACGCCGATGTGGCCATCGGTCTGCAGGCCGGGCTTGGCCAGGGCTGGGGCATCCTGCTCGACGAATTCGTGAAGGCGCTGGCGTAGCCGCCGTCATCGAACGCTACGCCGATGAATTCGTGAAGGCGCTGGCGTAGCCGCCGTCATTCCCGCGCAGGCGGGAATCCATAGCGCGTCGGCCGAAGTTGGCGCGCTATGGATTCCCGCCTGCGCGGGAATGACGGGAATTTACGCCCTTGGGCGCTGGCGCTGCTATCCTGTCGACTTGTCAATCAAACAGGAGGTGGCATGGATCGCAGGGATTTCGTTCGACTTGGTTTGGCTGCCGGCGCTGTCGCCGGCGTCGCGCACACGGAGGCGGCGCTGGCCGCCACAAGTACCGCAGCCTCCATCCTCGACGCCGGGGTACTCGAACAGCAGACGCGGATGGAGGCCGGCAAGCTCACCTCGCACGCGCTGGTGTCGCAATACCTGGCGCGCATCGCCGCCGTCGACAAGGCCGGACCGCGCCTGAATGCGGTCATCGAACTCAATCCAGACGCGCTCAAGATCGCCGCCGACATGGACCGCGAACGCAAGGCCGGCAAGACGCGCGGCCCGCTGCACGGCATTCCCGTGCTCCTCAAGGATAACATCGCCACCGCCGACAAGATGAGCACCAGCGCCGGTTCGCTGGCGCTGGCCGGCGTGCGCGCGGCCCAGGACTCGCACGTGGCCAAGCAGCTGCGCGCGGCCGGCGCCGTCATCATCGGCAAGACCAACCTGAGCGAGTGGGCCAATATGCGCTCGACCCGTTCGACCAGCGGCTGGTCGGGCCGCGGCGGGCTGACCAGGAATCCGTACGCGCTGGACCGCAATACCAGCGGCTCGAGCTCCGGTTCGGGCGCGGCGATCGCCGCCAGCCTGGCCACGCTGGCGGTCGGCACCGAGACCGACGGCTCGATCGTCTCGCCGGCGTCGACCTGCGGGCTGGTGGGCATCAAGCCGACGCTTGGTCTGGTGAGCCGCAGCGGCATCATCCCGATCGCGGCCTCGCAGGACACCGCCGGGCCGATGACGCGCAGCGTGGCCGACGCCGCGCTGATGCTGGCCGCGCTGGCCGGCGTCGATCCTGCCGACGCAGCCACCAGCGAGGCCGGGGGCCGGGCCACCGATTACGCCAAGGCGCTGGTCAAGGACGGCCTCAAAGGCAAGCGGCTCGGCGTCGCGCGTAACTTCTTCGGCCGCAGCGACACGGTCGATGCCGTCATCGAACGCGAGCTCGCGGTACTCAAGGCGCAGGGCGCGATCCTGGTCGACGTCAAGGTGCCGAACACCGACAAGTACGACGACAGCGAAACTGAAGTGCTGCTGTACGAATTCAAGCCCGGTCTCGCGGCTTACCTGGAGAAGTACGCGCCCAGCGCGCCGATCAAGAACATGGCCGACCTGGTCGCCTTCAACGAGAAGCACCGCGACGCCGAGATGCCGTACTTCGCGCAGGAGCATCTGGTGCGTTCGCAGGCCAAGGGCAGCCTCGACGACAAGGAATACAAGGACGCGCTGGCCAACAACCGGCGCTACTCGCGCGACGAGGGCATCGACCAGATCATGAAGGAGCACGCGCTCGACGCGCTGGTGGCGCCCACCGGCGGGCTAGCCTGGCTGACCGATTACATCAACGGCGACCATTACGGCGGCAGCTTTTCGTCGCCGGCCGCGGTGGCCGGCTATCCGCACGTCACGGTGCCGGCCGGGTATGTACACGACCTGCCGGTGGGGATCTCGTTCGTCGGCGGCGCCTGGAGCGAGGCCGCGCTGATCGGCATGGCCTACGCCTACGAGCAGGCCACGCTGCACCGCCGCGCGCCGCGCATGCCGGTCTCGGTCAGCGCGAAGGCGTGACGGCGGCCGTGCCGTCCGGCGCGCCGTCCGCGGCAAAGTTGGACGGCACGAAGCGGTCGCGCAGCGCCATGAACGGCGTCTCCACCACGCGGTAAAGCAGCCAGCCGGCCAATACGCTGAGCGCGGTCATGATCGCGATCCCGGCCGGCGAGCCGGGCCCGATGCCGATCGTCTGCAGATAGTTGTTCGCCAGGATGCAGACCTGTTTGTGGGTGAGGTAGCTGGCATACGACCACAGTGCCAGCTTGCCCGCGCCCGGAACCCGCGTGCTGCGCAACAGCGAGTTGTCGCTGACCGCTGCGACGATCAGCAGTGCGAAGCTGCAGGCCAGCAGCGGGAAACCGAACACCGTCATCGGCAGCCCGCGTTCGTCGGCCAGCAGCAGGTAGATGGTAAGGGCGCTGAGCGCGAGGCCAAGCGCGAGCGCCAGGTTGCCGCGCGAGGTCATGCGGCGCCACGCCGCGCCATGGTAGTTC